>NZ_JBXAJM010000009.1:0-194889 GCF_058797315.1 Pseudomonas sp. GW823-FHT02F05 | reverse complement strand
TGTTTTGGGGGCTTGGAGGTGTGGAGAAGAGACAGACACTCCGCTATCGCAGGCAAGCCAGCTCCCACATTTGATTGCATCGACAACTCAGAAATCGAATAAAAAAGGACATCCCCATGCGTGCACTCGCCGCCTTGAGCCGCTTTGTCGGCAACACCTTTGCCTACTGGGTGTTGATCTTTGCCGTTGTCGCCTTTCTCCAACCCAGCTGGTTCATCGGCCTGAAAAGCGCCATCGTCCCACTGCTGGGCCTGGTGATGTTCGGCATGGGGTTGACCTTGAAACTGGAAGACTTCGCCGAAGTCGCTCGCCACCCGTGGCGCGTGGCCTTGGGCGTGGTCGCGCATTTCGTGATCATGCCGGGCGTGGCATGGTTGCTGTGCCAGGCGTTCCATTTGCCTGCGGAAATTGCCGTTGGCGTGATCCTGGTCGGCTGTTGCCCAAGTGGCACGTCGTCCAACGTCATGACCTGGCTGGCCCGGGGTGACCTGGCGTTATCGGTGGCGATTGCCGCGGTCACCACCCTCCTCGCCCCGCTGCTCACACCGGCGTTGATCTGGCTGCTGGCCTCGGCCTGGCTGCCAGTGTCGTTCATGGAACTGTTCTGGTCGATCCTGCAAGTGGTGCTGCTACCCATCGTACTGGGCGTGGTCGCGCAGCGTTTGCTCGGTGATCGGGTAAGGCATGCGGTGGATGTGCTGCCACTGGTGTCGGTGGTCAGCATTGTGATCATCGTCGCGGCCGTGGTTGCCGCAAGCCAAGGCAAGATTGCCGAGTCGGGCCTGCTGATCATGGCCGTGGTGATGCTGCACAACAGCTTCGGTTACCTGCTGGGCTACTTCACCGGGCGCCTGTTCAAGTTGCCCTTGGCGCAACGCAAGTCGCTGGCCCTGGAAGTGGGCATGCAGAACTCCGGGCTGGGTGCCGCGCTGGCCAGTGCGCACTTTTCGCCACTGGCGGCGGTGCCCAGTGCGTTGTTCAGCGTCTGGCACAATATTTCCGGCGCATTGCTGTCGACCTATTTCCGCCGCATGAGCGAAAAGGAAGACCGCCGCGCCCTGGAAACCACGCCGTAACTTGATCGCCCGGTCCAATTTCGGCACTCTACCGAACTTCGCGGGGACGACCTCGCGACGCTATCAAGCGCTCACCCGGGGACGACCCCACTTTGATAGAAGCGAGGTCATCATGTCCTGGATCATTCTGTTTTTTGCCGGGTTGTTTGAAGTGGGCTGGGCCGTCGGCCTGAAGTACACCGACGGGTTCAGCAAGCCGCTGCCCACCGCCCTGACGATTGCCGCCATGGCTGTCAGCCTTGGGTTGTTGGGGCTGGCCATGAAGGAATTGCCGCTGGGCACCGCCTATGCCATCTGGACCGGCGTGGGGGCCGTGGGCACCGTGATTGCCGGGATTATCCTGTTTGGAGAATCCATGGCGTTGTTTCGGTTGGCGAGTGTGGCGTTGATTATTTGTGGGCTGATTGGCCTCAAGATCTCGACATAAGCCACTACCGCTATCGCAGGCAAGCCAGCTCCCACATTTGACTGTATTCACAATTCAAAATGTGGGAGCTGGCTTGCCTGCGATGATGCCCTGACAAACAACGACAAACTACCTGGCACTCCCCCGCAAACCGCCCACCACAGCGTGCAACTGCTCAGGCGTTGCCGCTTCCACAGCCACCGGCTCGCCCGCCACCAACACCACCCGCGACCAGATCCGATGAAACAAACCCTTGTTCGGATCACGGCTGAAGAAACTCCCCCACAACCCCTGCAATGCCATCGGGATCACCGGCACCGGCGTCTCCTCCAGGATGCGCGTCACCCCACCGCGAAACTCATTCATCTCGCCATCAGCTGTCAGCTTGCCTTCCGGGAAGATGCACACCAGCTCGCCATCCTTGAGGTACTGGGCAATGCGCGCGAACGCCTGCTCGTAGATCTGAATGTCTTCATGGCGCCCGGCAATCGGAATAGCCCCGGCGGTGCGGAAGATAAAATTGAGCACCGGCAAGCGGTAGATCTTGTAGTACATGACAAAGCGAATCGGCCGACGTACTGCGCCACCAATCAACAGCGCATCGACAAACGACACATGGTTGCACACCAGCAACGCCGCGCCTTCATCCGGGATGGCTTGCAGGTTGCGATGCTCCACGCGGTACATGGAATGGCTGAGCAGCCAGATCATGAAGCGCATGGTGAACTCGGGGACGATTTTAAAGATGTAAGTGTTAACCGCGATGTTGAGCAGCGACACCACCAGGAACAACTCGGGGATCGACAGCTTGGCCACGCTCAACAGCAGAATGGACACGATGGCCGAGACCACCATGAACAGTGCATTGAGAATGTTGTTCGCCGCGATCACCCGTGCCCGTTCGTTCTCGGCAGTACGCGACTGGATCAGCGCATACAGCGGCACGATGTAAAAGCCGCCGAACACCCCCAGGCCGAGGATATCGAACAGCACCCACCACGCCTGGCCGTAGCTGAGCACCGCGAGCCAATCGTTGGCTTGCACGTTCTGCGGGAAGCCGCCGGAGTGCCACCACAGCAGCAGGCCGAACACGGTCAGGCCAAACGAACCAAACGGCACCAGGCCGATTTCCACCTTACGCCCGGAGAGTTTTTCGCACAGCATCGAGCCCAAGGCGATGCCCACCGAGAACACCGTGAGGATCAAGGTCACCACGGTTTCGTCGCCGTACAACCATTCCTTGGCATAGGCAGGTATTTGCGTGAGGTAAATCGCGCCGACAAACCAGAACCATGAGTTGCCGACAATCGAGCGCGATACGGCCGGCGTCTGCCCCAGGCCCATGCGTAAAGTCGCCCAGGACTGAGTGAAGATATTCCAGTCCAGGCGCAGCTGCGGTGTCGAAGCCGCTGCGCGCGGGATGCTGCGGCTGGCCAGGTAGCCCAGCACCGCCACGGCCACAATCGCCACCGCCACCACCGGCGCGTAATGGGTGGAAGACATCATGATCCCGGCACCGATGGTGCCGGCCAAAATTGCCAGGAACGTGCCCATCTCCACCAGGCCGTTGCCGCCCACCAACTCATCGTCGTGCAAGGCCTGGGGCATGATCGAGTACTTCACCGGGCCGAACAGCGCCGAGTGAGTGCCCATGGCAAACAGCGCCAGCAGCATCAGTTCAAGATGATTGGTCAGAAAACCCGTCGCGCCCACCGCCATGATCACGATCTCGCCGATCTTGATCGCGCGGATCAACGCGTCCTTGTTGAATTTCTCGCCAAACTGCCCGGCCAACGCCGAGAACAGGAAGAACGGCAGGATAAACAACAAAGCACACAGGTTGACCCAGATGGAGCGGTCACCCTCGATGGTGAGCTTGTAAAGGATGGCCAGGATCAGCGACTGCTTGAAGATGTTGTCGTTGAACGCGCCCAGCAACTGGGTAATGAAAAACGGCAAGAAGCGCCGCGTGCGCAGCAAGGTGAATTGGGAAGGATGGCTCATCGTCGTCCGTGTTCCTGCGTGGCCTTTATTTATCAGGCCACGACTTTACCTAATCCTGCTTACTTATTCGCTAGCCCGGCAATACAAGGCGAAACAAAAAGCTCGCCTTTATAAGCGCCCTGCACGGTGCGCTTGGCCACGATCAGCCACATCAGCGCCAGCGCAACCACCAGCACACTGCCAAACACACTGAAAAACGCCAGCTGTAACAGACTCGCCAATTTAAGCGTGGCCAAGGCGTAAACCCCCAATGGGAAGGTGAAGCCCCACCAGCCCAGGTTGAACGGGATACCGGCGCGCAGGTAACGCAGGGTGATCAACACCGCAATCAACATCCACCACAAGCCGAAGCCCCACAGGGTGATGCCCGCAATCAGGCCCAGGCCGTGGGCCATTTCACCGACACTGGCCAGGCCATTGGCGGCAAAGATCGCGGGGGCATCCGTACCGAGCAGCAACATGCCCAGGGCACCGGTACCGATCGGGCCCAGGGCCAACCAGCTCGACGCGGCCATATTGGCGTGAGGCAACTTATGCAAGGCCATGCGCAGCATCAGGATGGTCAGGATGCTGAACGCTACCGGCAGGGAAAACGCCCACAGCACGTAGCTGGTCACCAACATCACCAGCTGCGAATGGGCATCGGCCAAGTGCGGCGCAAGCAAGCCGCCGCTGGCCGCCGCCACTTCGGCCGCCACCACGGGCAACAGCCAGACGGCGGTCATCTGGTCGATGCTGTGCTCCTGGCGCGTGAACATCATGAACGGGATCAGCACGCCGCAGGCCAGGGACATGGCCACGTCCAGCCACCACAATGCCTCGGCCAACGGGATCACATCACCGCCCCAGCGCGGCATGCCGAACAGCAGCAAGCCGTTGAGAATGGTCGCCAGCCCCATGGGGATGGTGCCGAAGAACATCGAGACCGTTGAGTGCCCGAAGATGCGTCGCGCCTCGTGGAAAAACATCACCCAGCGGGCGGCGTAGAGCACGCTGAACAGCACAAACAAGCCGATGGTGAACAGCCACAGGCCCTCGGCGACGGCATGCAAGCCGGGCAGGTTGACTGGCAGCTGGGCCAAGGCCAGGGCCAGCACACCGGTGCCCATGGTCGCGGCAAACCAGTTCGGGGTGAACTGGCGAATCACTTCCCGGGGACGGGCCAGGTGACTGAAGGGTTTGTAGCGGTGAGTGGTCGAGCAGGTCATGGGTTAATCCTCTTCCTCATATGAGGTTGAGGCCATGATAGAACCTGATCGAATATCTATATAACGGGTAATATCTCTAACTGTTATCTATTTTATCTATATTAACCATGATCATGCCCTCACCCTTGCTGGCGCCGAGTCCCGCCACCACAACCCACCAAGGGCCCCGAGAGACAGCAAGATAAGCACCGCACCGTAGCCGTCCGTGGTCGCGACCAAGCCAAACACGCGGCTCAGGTTGCCCGCCAACAACGCCGGCACGCAAAACGCCAGGTAGCTCAATACATAGAACGCCGACATCAGGCCCGCCCGCTCATGGGGCAACGCCAGGCCCACGATGCTGCGCACACTGCCCATGAAGCCGCCGCCGAACCCCAGGCCTGCGATCACACTGGCGACAAAGAACAGCCACAGGCTGGCGGTGTTTACGGCAACCAGCAGCAACCCCACGCCCACGGCCAGCAGTGCAGCCGACACGCGCATGACCCTGTCAGCCGCGTGGTTGCGCAGGCTGTAGATCATCACCGCGCCGCTCAAGGTCACCACCGCCACCAGCCCGCCGCCGATCAAGTGCGAGGTCGACCCGGTGGCGACACGCACCAACGACGGTGCCAACGAGGAAAAGAACCCACCCAGCGCCCACACGGCCACATTCAATGGCATCGCCAGCCCCAACGCGCGGCGCGCCTGCGGCGGCACATGCAGGGTTGGCGCCAGGGACTTCAAGGCGCCGGGTATGCGGCTGACCGTTTCAGGCAGGCGCCACACATACAGAGCCTGCAACACCATCAAGCCCAGCAGGGTGTAGTAGATCAATTGGGTTGGCCACGGCGCGAACTCCACCAGCAGCCCGCTGCCCAGGCCACCACTGGCCATGCCGAGCATCGGTGCAAGGCTGTTGAGCATCGGGCCGCGGACGCGGTCGGTATCGAGCAGCGTCGCACTCAATACCGCTGTGGCAGTGCCAGTCGCGAAGCCCTGCAGCGCGCGGGCGGCCAGCAGGCAGGCGGTGCTGTCCGCGTTGATAAACAGCAGCATCGCCACACTATTGAGCAGCAGCGCGACGAAGATCACCGGCTTGCGCCCCAGGTAATCCGAGAGCGACCCCACCGTCAGCAGGGCCGCCAGCAGGCTCACGGCATAGACACCAAAGATGGCCGTGAGCATGGCCGCCGAAAAATGCAGGTGGTCTTGATACACCTGGTACAACGGCGTCGGCGCGCTGGAGGCGGCGAGAAAGGTCAGCACCATGATCACTAGAAACGCCAGGCTGGACCGCTGAGAGATGACACTGGGCATGGGCACGCTCCGTTAAAGCTAATATTTTGCTTTTATGCAGTGTGCTATTCGCTGGCGCTTAAAGCAAATTCTTTGTGTTAAGGTCTTGCCCATGGCGATCAAAGAAGGCCTCCGCCCGGGGGGCCGCAGTGCCCGGGTACAAGAATCCGTCCACAGGGCGGTGCGCGAATTGCTGGAGGCCCATGAGCGTTCCAGCGTCACCGTGCCGATGATTGCGGCATGTGCAGGCGTCACGCCGTCGACCATTTACCGGCGCTGGGGCGATCTGTCAGTACTGCTCGCCGACGTCGCCCTGGCCCGTATGCGCCCCGATACCGAACCGGCCAACACCGGCAGCCTGCGTGGCGACCTGCAAGCCTGGGCCGAGCAATACCTGGATGAGATGAGTTCGGACGTAGGCCGCAACATGATGCGCGACGTGCAAAGCAGCCCGACGCCAGGGTATTGCGTGAGCATCCTGAGTGGGCAGTTGCAGGTGATTGTTGACCGCTACCCGCAGGAACAGCCACCGAGCGTTGACCATCTGATCAACCTGCTCGCCGCACCGACGGTGTTTCGTATTCTGTTTTCGGCAGAGCCTTTGGCTGTTGAAGAGCTGCATGCCCTGATCGAATTGGCACTGAAAATCTAAGGCACGTGCGCCGACCAGAATGTGGGAGCTGGCTTGCCTGCGATGCAGACACCTCCGTACACCCGTCAAGCGAAGTCGATACCATCGCAGGCAAGCCAGCTCCCACATTTGTTCTGTGTGCATCCAATAAAAAACGGCCTCTGATGAGGCCGTTTTGTTATTTCCAATCCCACATCATGTACGCATCCCACGCCCACTCACCAGCAACCGCGCACAACCGATATACAGCACCACGGTCGCAACGATCATAAAGGTGATCGCCACACTGATCTTGATATCCGACACGCCCAAAATGCCGTAGCGGAAGGCGTTGACCATGTGCAGCACCGGGTTGGCCAGGGACACCGTCTGCCAGAACGGCGGCAGCAAGGTGATGGAGTAAAACACCCCGCCCAGGTAGGTCAACGGCGTGAGCACGAAGGTCGGGATGATGGAAATATCATCGAAGTTGCGTGCGAACACGGCGTTGATAAAGCCCAGCAGCGAGAAGATTGTCGCCGTCAGCACGACCACCAGAATGGTGACCCCCAGGTGATGCACCTGCAGCTGGGTAAAGAACAGCGACAGCAGCGTCACGATCACTCCCACCATCAGGCCACGCAACACGCCGCCCAAGGTGTAGCCGATGAGGATGGTGTGCGGTGACACCGGCGAGACCATCAGCTCTTCAATGGAGCGCTGGAACTTGCTGCCAAAGAAACTCGACACCACGTTGCCGTAGGAGTTGGTGATCACCGACATCATGATCAGGCCCGGCACAATGTATTCCATGTAGGTGAAGCCACCCATGTCGCCGATCTGCCGGCCGATCAGGTTACCGAAGATCACAAAGTACAGGACCATGGTGATCGCCGGTGGCAGCAGGGTCTGCGGCCAGATCCGGGTAAAGCGCTTCACTTCGCGATAGACAATGGTTTGCAGCGCGACAAGGTTGGGTTGCAGTTCGGAACTCATACCGCCACCTTCGCCAGATTTTTCTCCACCAGGGACACGAACAACTCCTCAAGGCGATTGGTTTTATTACGCAGGCTCAGCACTTCGATGTGCTGAGTCGCCAACTGGGTGAACAGCGCGGTGATGCCCATGGCCTTATCCACCTGCACCTCCAGGGTGTGGCTGTCCACCAGCCGGCTTGGGTAGCCGAGCAACTGCGGCGCCACCGACAGGTTGTTCTTCAGGTCGAGCAGGAAGGTTTCCACATGCAACTGGCCCAGCAGGTTGCGCATGCTGGTGTTCTCGACAATGGTGCCGTGGTCGATGATGCCGATGTTGCGGCACAACTGCTCAGCCTCTTCCAGGTAGTGGGTGGTGAGGATGATGGTGATGCCCTTCTCGTTCAGTTCGGTGAGGAAGGTCCACATCGAGCGGCGCAGCTCGATATCCACGCCGGCGGTAGGTTCGTCGAGGATCAACAGACGCGGCTCATGCACCAGGGCGCGGGCGATCATCAGGCGTCGCTTCATGCCACCGGACAACGAGCGCGAGGGTACGTCACGCTTGTCCCACAGGCCCAGTTGGGTCAGGTACTGCTCGGCGCGTTCCTTGGCGACTTTCGCCGGAATGCCGTAGTAGCCGGCCTGGGTCACGACAATGTCGAAGGTCTTTTCGAACTGGTTGAAATTGAATTCCTGGGGCACCACGCCAATGGAGCGCTTGAGCGCTGCCGGGGATTTGTCCAGGTCATGACCGAAGATATTCACCGTGCCGCTGGTCTTGTTGACCAGGGTGGAGAGAATGCCGATGGTGGTGGATTTGCCGGCACCGTTGGGGCCGAGCAAGGCGAAGAAGTCACCTTCGGCAACGTCCAGATCGATACCACTCAGGGCCTGGAAACCGTTGCCGTAGGTTTTGGTTAGCTGCCGGATGGACAGAGCGGAACTCATATGGAAGTACGCACCAAAGAAGGGAATAGAAAGAATAGATGAAGGCACACCGCAGGTAGTTCAACCGGCGATGCAGTGCGAGCATGGTGCGTGCCCATGCCGCACAAGTACAGTCACCCGTATTAATAGTGTGTATTAAGTCAACGCGGTCATCACCGCCTTGCGGTAGGCCGGGCGCTGCTGCAGGCGCTGGTACCAGGCCTCCAGATGGGGCATGGCAGGGCGTTCGATGGGCATCTCGAACCAGGCGTAGATGAAGCAGCCCAAGGGAATATCGCCCATGCCGAACGCCTGGCCGGACAGGTAGGGTTGCTCGGCGAGGGCTTGTTCGACGGTTTTGAGCGCGTCGATACAGGCTTGGCGCCCGGCATTGATGCTGTCCCAGTTTTGCTGGTCAGCCGGGGTGCGCACGATGCCCCAGAACACCGCTTTGAACGGATCGGCGAGCGTGGAAGTGGTCCAGTCCATCCACTTTTCGGCGTTGGCCCGGGCTTGCAGGTCGCTGGGGTAAAAGTCCGATGCCTGCTTGGCGCACAGGTAACGCACGATGGTGTTGGATTCCCATAGCACAAAGTCGCCATCTTCGATCACCGGCACCCGGCCATTGGGGTTCATGGCCCGGTATTGCGGGGTATCGACCACACCAAAAGCCCCGCCCGCATCAATTGCTTCATAGTCCAGGCCGAGTTCCTCGGCGCACCACAGTGCTTTCCTGACGTTTGATGAATTTTTACGACCCCAGATCTTCAGCATGACCGCGCCTTATCGTTGATGAACATGGCTTGATGAACGCAGCAGCATACGCCGGTTCAGCCGCGGCTTAAATCGCCCTGCATATCGCCGAGCAAGGTGGGCGCATCGTCGCCAAACAGGTGCGGGTAGCACTGGCGGATATGCCCGAAGAAAAATGCTTCGGGCACGTCAGCAAATTGCCCGTGGTCCACCACGTACTCCATAGAACGCTGGCCCTGGCGATTGAACGCGTGGAACACGCTGTCGTGCAGCCCATCGAATTCCAACGGCGGCACGTCGAACACTTCGCACAGTTGCTGGTTGAACGCCGGAGTGGCCTTGACCCAGCGGCCGTTCAGGTAAAGCTCGGTATAACCGTGCATGGCGAACACGTCACTTTTGAGCAGAGCGAGCAGTCGCGGTGTGGACAGGTGGTTGCGCACGTCCGCCAGGCCAATGCGTGCGGGAATGCCGCAGTGGCGCGCGCAAGCGGCGAGCAACGTGGCCTTGGGCACACAGTAGCTTTCGCCGGCCGCCAGGGCGAAGCTGGCGCTCAAGGTGCTGGGGTCACGGCTGAAGGTATAGGGATTGTAGCGAATGGCCTCACGCACGGCGTAGTAAAGACTGACTGCCTGGTCACTTAAATCCGGGCGGGTTCCGCGATGTTTCTCGGCGAACTCCACCACCACAGGGTGGTCACTATCGATGAAGCGGCTGGGACTCAAGTACGTACTCATGAGCTTGATCTCCGAGGGGAGCCTGGAGTTTAACCACCAGGCTTGCCAGAGAGATAACGACGATTCGGCCAAATGCCGGCGCCGGCTGATGGGTTGCCCAGTACACCTTGTTACACCCTGATCACCCGGCTTGTTCGGATGCCGACTAAGCTCCCTGGTGGTTTCGCCCCTGGTTCACGGAGGATTGAATATGCTGTTGTTGTGGATACTGGTGCTGGTGGTCGGCATTGCCTACCTGGCACACCGCCGTACTGCCCCCCTGCCCGCCCTGGGTGTGGTCGCCGTCTACCTGCTGGCGATGGGCGCCTGGAGCCACGCACCGGGTTGGCTGCTGCTGATCTTCTGGGTACTCCTGGCCGTGGTGGCCGCGCCTTTGCTGCTGCCTGACCTGCGCCGCCAATACTTCACCAAGCCGCTGTTCAGCTGGTTCCAGAAAGTGCTGCCGCCGATGTCCGAGACCGAGCGCGATGCGATTGATGCCGGTACCGTGTGGTGGGACGGCGAGCTGTTCAGTGGCCGCCCGGACTGGGACAAATTGCTGGCCTACCCCAAGGCGCAGTTGACCGAGGAAGAGCAGGCGTTCATCGACGGCCCCACCGAAGAACTCTGCGCCATGGTCAGCGACTGGGAAATCGGCCAGGCCATGGACCTGCCGCCGCAAGCCTGGGAACACATCAAGACCCATGGCTTCTTCGCCCTGATCATTCCCAAGGAGTACGGTGGCAAGGGCTTCTCCGCCTATGCCCACTCCCAGGTCGCCATGAAGCTCGCGACCCGCAGTGGTGACCTGGCCTCCACCGTGATGGTCCCCAACTCACTCGGCCCCGCCGAACTGCTGCTGCACTACGGCACCGAGGAACAGCGCAATCATTACCTGCCGCGCCTGGCCCGTGGCGACGACATCCCGTGCTTCGCCCTCACCGGCCCGCTGGCCGGCTCCGATGCGGGCGCCATGCCCGACACCGGCGTGATCTGCAAAGGCGAATGGGAAGGCAAGGAAACCCTCGGCCTGCGCCTGAACTGGGAAAAGCGCTACATCACCCTCGGCCCGGTCGCGACCTTGCTCGGCCTGGCCTTCAAGGCTCATGACCCGGACCACCTGTTGGGTGAAGAAGAAGACCTGGGCATCAGCCTCGCGTTGATTCCTACCGACACCCCTGGCGTGGAAATCGGCCGTCGTCACCTGCCGCTTGGCGCCGCTTTCATGAACGGCCCCAACTCCGGCAAGGATGTGTTCATCCCCCTGGAATACCTGATTGGTGGCCAGGAAATGCTCGGCAAGGGCTGGATGATGCTGATGAACTGCCTGTCGGTCGGCCGTTCGATCTCGCTGCCCGCCGTCGGCACCGGCGCCGCCAAGTTCACCAGCCTGGTGACCGGCCAATACGCCCAGGTGCGCGAACAGTTCAACGTACCGCTGTCGGCCTTCGAAGGCATCCAGGAAGCCCTGGCACGCATCGGTGGCAACGCCTGGCTGATGGACAGCGCACGCATGCTCACCGCCAACGCCGTGGACCTGGGCGAGAAGCCGTCGGTGTTGTCGGCGATCCTCAAGTATCACCTGACCGAACGCGGCCGTGAGTGCATCAGCCACGCCATGGACGTGCACGGCGGCAAGGGCATCATCATGGGCCCCAACAACTACCTGGGCCGCAACTGGCAGGGCGCACCGATCTTCATCACCGTGGAAGGCGCGAATATCCTTTCGCGTAACCTGATGATCTTCGGCCAGGGCGCCATTCGCTGCCACCCCTTCGTGCTCAAGGAAATGGCCCTGGCCGGCCGCGAAGACCATGACCAGGCGTTGAAGGAATTTGACGGCCTGCTGCTGCAGCACATCGGCTTCGCCGTCAGCAACGCCGCCAGCACCCTGGTGCTGAACCTGGGCTTCGGGCACTTCGAAAAAGCCCCGGGCAACCGTTTGAGCCAGGGCTACTTCCGTGCCCTGAACCGCCAGGCGGCTGCGTTTGCCCTGCTGGCCGACCTGAGCATGATGTTGCTGGGTGGCGAGCTCAAGCGCCGCGAACGCTTGTCCGCTCGCCTGGGTGATGTGCTCAGCCACATGTACCTGGCGTCGGCGGCGCTCAAGCGTTATCACGACCTGGACTCGCCGGACCATCTGGAGCCGCTGTTTGCCTGGGCCATGGAAGAAAGCCTGGGCGAATCGGAACGCGCATTGGATGAGCTGCTGAGCAACTTCCCGAACAAGGTGCTGGGCTGCCTGTTGCGGGTGATCGTGTTCCCGTTCGGGCGTCGTCATACCGGGCCGTCCGACGCTCTGGATGCCGAAGTGGCAGCCGTGATCGGCCGCGCCAAAGGCGACCCGACCCTGGAAGAATTGCTGGCCGGCTGTTATCGCCCGCAATCAGCAGAAGATCCCGTGGGCGCCCTGCAACATGCCTACGACCTGCTCGGTGCCAGCCACCCCTTGCAGAAAAAACTCCACAGCGCGCTCAAAAGCGGCCAGGTCAAGCCGGCTGCCGGCGAGCATGCCATCGACGCGGCCCTGCAGGCCGGCGTGCTGCAACCGGCCGAGGCGCAAACCTTGCGCGATGCCGAGGCTGCGCGACGCAAGGTGATCGACGTGGATGATTTCAGCAAGGAAGAGCTGATGCAGGCAGAAGATAAAGTCCGCTGAGTCGAGCGGTCATATAAAAACGGGCGCGAGAGGCTTATACTCTCGCGCCCGTTTTTGCTTTAGAGGCCTTATCTCGTGTCCAACGTCGTTGCCGATCATCTTGTCTTGCTCGACCACTTGCGCAGCATCCTGGTTGCCGTCGGCGAAGCCGAACAGGTACCCGAGGAAAGCCACTCGCTGTTCCTGGAGCGTTTCGACGAACTGCGCGCCCTGTTGCCAATCGACCCGATCGAAAGCCAGTACCTGGGCCAGGACCTGATGAGCCAGGTCATCCTGCGCTACCCGCAAATCGCCCACCTGGTGCCCCGTGACCTGCTGTGGTTCTTTGGCGGCGACTGCCTGCACTTCATGCCCGACGAAGAACTGGACCTGTACCAGGCCCTGGAAGAACGTCGCTATGAAGCCGAACAGAACGACGAACCGTTCGACTGGAACCAGGAAAAACAGCTGCTGGCGATGCCTCAGGACCAGAGCAAGCACTGACAACTATGCTCGTTCCTACGCTCTGCGTGGGAACCTATCCTGTGACGCTCTGCGTCACCCGTGCACAGGCATAAAGGCAGGACGCGGAGCGTCCAGGTGGCATTCCCACGCAGAGCGTGGGAACGAGCAACCGCGCTCCTACCGTCGGCGCAGCGTGGGCTCCCTGGCCATGCACTTCACCAGATAATCGATAAACACCCGCAACTTCGGCGGCAGGTAACGTGTGGGCGAATGCAGCAACCACGCCTCGCCATGGTACGACGCAATAAAATCCCACCCCGGCAACACCTGCACCAAATCTCCTGCTTCCAATGCGTGCCGCGCGGTGAAATACGGCAAGCTGGCAATCCCGACATGCTGCAACGCAGCCTCCAGTCGCACCCCGGTGTGGTTCGCCGCATACCGGCCGCGTACGCCGACCGTTACCGCCTTGCCAGCCTGGCGGAACTTCCAGCGTGAATCTCCCGGTGTCTCACCCAGATAAATGCAACTGTGCCCGAGCAGATCATGGGGATGGCTCGGTGTACCGTGCTCGGCCAAGTACTGTGGCGTCGCGCACAGCAAATGTTCGATGGGCAACAGTTGGCGCCCGACCAAACCTGGCGGTGGGCTGTCGGTGATGCGGATGCTCAAGTCGACGTTGTCGTCGATCAAATCCACATGCCTGTCTTCCAGGATCAATTGCACATCCACCTTGGGATAGCGCCGCAAAAATTCCGGCATATGCGGGTGCACCACAAATCGCCCCACCGCCTTGGGCACACTGACCCGCACCAGCCCCTCGGCTTCATGGGTAAATTGCCCACTGATTTCCATCACCGAGCGCGCCGCATTGACCATCTCCTGGCAACGCTTGAACACCTCCTCGCCGCCCTCGCTCAGGCGCAGCTTGCGCGTGGTGCGTTGCAGCAGGCGCGTGGCCAGGGCTTGCTCCAGGCGCGAAATACTGCGGCTCACCGCCGAAGGGGAGACGCTGAGTTGCCGCGCCGCTTCGGAGAAGCTGCCGGTTTCCACGACCTTGACGAAAATCGCCATTTCACCCAATAGCGGCAAAGGAAGATTGATGCTCATGACGCACAGGTCCATTGATAATTGAGCAGATTATCACCCATCTGCGCACTATTTATACTGCCCACAGAACCCTGATGCGGATGTAGATGATGACCGAGCGCCTGTTTTTTACCCACGACCACCTGACGGCCGAGCTGGAAGTGCTCAGTTGCACCCCGAACGAAGAGCAATTCGCCGTGATTGTGCAGTCGACCATTTTCCATCCCCAAGGCGGAGGCCAGCCGTCCGACACCGGCTGGCTCGGCGACAGCCAGGTGCTGCGAGTCATGCAGGAAGGCGAACAGGTGGTGCACTACGTCCACCGACCTCTGGAACCTGGCCTCGTCGTTGCACGAGTCGACGCACAGCGGCGCGCCTTGCATACGCGTCTGCATTCGGCGGGGCACTTGATTGGCAATGCCGGCGAACGCCTGGGCTGGATGCCGATCAAGGCCCACCATTGGCCCGGCGAAGGCAAGATCACTTTTATCCGTGGCGAGACCGCGCAAGACATGGATGCGCAGGCGCTCCAGCAGTGGGTCAACACATGGATCGCCGCCGACTATCCCCGCCATATGACGCTGGAAGACGGCACCCGCGAAGTCGGCTTCGGCGAATTACCGGCGTACGCCTGTGGCGGTACGCATGTTCAAGCGTTGAGCGAACTGGGCCAGGTAACGATCCTGGCGTTGTCGGAGAAAAAAGGCGCGCTCTCGGTGCGCTACAGCCTCGCTGATACCCTGACACTGTAGGAGCGAGCTTGCTCGCGAAGACCGTTAACGATAACGCGGGATACCTGATTCCCATCGGCGCCCTTTCGTTTTCGCGAGCAAGCGCGCTCCTACAGGGCCACGCTCGGCTGGCCCGATTCATTGATGAACGACTTCAACGTCGACACCGTCGCCGCCGGGTCACGCGGATCACTGATCGCCCGAAAATTCGTCAACATGGTGTTGGCCGCCAACTCCACCGACACATACCCACGCTGGCGACTGTCGAAAAACTTCACATGGGGGTTGAGCGGCATGATCTTCATGAACGCGTCGTAGGGAGGGCCATCTGAGGTGACCGACGAGCCGACGAACTCGGTGGCGACCACCGCCGAGTCTGGCCTGTCGGCGTCGAGATGCAGGTCGGTGGCCCAGAACGAATGAATATCCCCTCCCCAGAACACCGGGTTCTTCACGCGATTGCGCACGATCGACGCCAGCATCCGTGAGCGGTTCGCCATGTAGCCATCCCAACCATCGGTCCAGCGGCCAAGCTTATGGTTGGTCAAGTCACGCTGCATCAGCGGCGCCACCAGCAAATCCTGGGCGATGACATTCCACTGCGCACTGGACTGGGCAAACCCCTGGTCCAGCCAAGACTCTTGCTGCCAGCCGAGCAACGTGCGGCCAGGGTCACGCAGGTCGCTGCAAGGGGTGGTGACAATATGCCCTTGGTGGCTGCCATTGGCCGCGATGCAGGGTTGCTCGGAACGGTACTGGCGACCGTCGAGCACATGAAAACGCGCGAGCCGCCCATAGTCCAGGCGCCGGTAGATGCGCATGTCCGGCCCCTTCGGCACGCTGCTGGCACGCAGGGGCATGTGTTCGTAAAACGCCTGGTACGCCGCGGCCCGTTGCTTGAGAAACTGCGCCACCGCCACCTTCGGGTCCTGGGACCAGCGGTTGGCGTAGTCATTCTGTACTTCGTGATCGTCCCAGGTTACGACGCTGGGAGCCGCGGCGTGCAGGGCCTGCAGGTCTGGATCAGTCTTGTACAGTGCGTAGCGGTTGCGGTAATCACTCAGGCTTTGCGCATTGCCGCTGCCGTGCGAACGAAACACCTTGCCCGACTCCGCAGCATAGGAACTGTCGTAGATGTAATCACCGAGGAAAAACACCAGGTCCGGCTGCTCGGCGGCAAGGTGTCGGTAGGCGCTGAAATAGCCACGTTCCCAGTGCGAGCAGGACACAAACCCCAGCCGGGCCGAGGCCATGGCCTGCAGCGGCGGCATCGTGCGCGACTGGCCCACCGGGCTCTGCGCACCGAGCCCTTCAAACTGGTACCAATACGGCCGATCTGCCGCCAGCCCCGCCACTTCGACATGCACTGCGTGAGCGAAACGCGGCGTCGCCAGTACTTCGCCCTGCTTCACAATGCGCGTCATCGCCGCATCGCTGGCCACCCGCCAACGCAGCGGCACCGAGCGACTCAGGCCGCCACGGCCATCCGCGGCGTTGAACAACGGCGCCAGGCGCGTCCAGATCACAAAGCCATCTGGCAACGGGTCACCGGAAGCCACGCCGAGGGTGAACGGATAATCCACCCCGGCACTGCGCGCAAACGGGCTGAGAATCGAAAACGCGGTAGCGACCGCCAGCCCGCCAAGGACCCGGCGCCGGCCGTGGTCCACTTCGCCGCTCACAGGCAGCGCTCCCAGACATCACGCACGGTGGCAAACCCGAGCATGTCCTCATACACGCCGTTCTTTAAAAACGCCTGGCGCATGCAGCCTTCATAACGCAGGCCGATCTTCTCCATGACCCGCGCCGATTCCTTGTTGCGCGCGAAACACTGGCTGCCCACGCGCTGCAACCCTAGCGCCTCGAACCCGAAGTCCATCACCGCGCTCGCCGCTTCAGCCGCATATCCCTGGTTACGGCAGTGCGCCGCCACCCAGCCACCCAAGTGCCCATAGTGATGGCGAGCATTGATGCGCAGGCTGACCATGCCGACCAATTCGTCGGTGCCGCGCACATGCATCCCCAGGTTCAGCAGCTCACCGGTGCGGTACTTGTCAGCGATCCCCGCAATAAAATCCTGCGCGGTTTCCAAGGTGTAGGGCGATGGAATGTTCGCCGTGTTGTCGGCAATTTTCGGCCCGTTGGCAAGCGTGAAAAGCACCTGCGCCTGATGCATTTGCAGGGTGCGCAACAGCAGTCGCGGGGTCGTCAATTGAGGCAATGCAGTAGGCATGGAGGCCGGCTCTCAAGATAAATTTCTCAAGCATGGATGCCCCGAGTGTCAGTTTCATTACGCCCGAAAACTGACCGGTAAGTTTTCTGAAAGACGCGTCCTAGAGCCTCTAAACGGTCAATTAAAGTTAACCAATCGGTCATTTTTGGCTGTTAGCGTTTTGCCCCTAATTCAATGACGGGGTAACGGAATGAGAACCTGGGACGAACCCAAGAAACGCAAGGCGCACATCGAGCTGATCCCGATGATCGACGTGATGATGTTCCTGCTGGTGTTTTTCGTACTGGTGAGCCTGAACGTGATTCCCGCGCTCGGCATGAAGACCCAATTGCCCAGCGCCAGCAGTTCGCAGCAGCTCAAGCCGCAAAACAAATTCATCCTCACCCTGGGCCTGGAAGGCCAGTTGCAACTGGACGGCAAGGACCTGACGGTGGAGGCCCTGGTGCCGGCGCTGAAGGCGGCCGAAAAGCCCGATACCAAGTCGACGATCATCGTCAACAGCGACAAAGGCGTGGAGGTTTCGCGCCTGGTGGAAGTGATGGACACCCTGCGCCTGGGTGGCTTCACCTCCGTGTCCATCGCCACGCGTAAGTCCTGATCATGTACGTTCTGTTTCGTGCGCGTCAGCTGCTGGGCAGTGTTCCGGCCCTGATCGCCCTGGTGCTGATTGCACTGGGTATCCAGTCCCAGACGTTGAAGGTCGAGCCGGTGTATGACGAGTCGGCGGTCGAATTGGCCTTGGTTGAGCCGGAACCGGAAGTCATACCGGAACCGGTGGTGGAGCAAGAACCGCCACCGCCGGTGATCGAAGAGGAAGAGGCCGAGCCGGCGCCCCCGCCGCCACCGCCCAAGCCGCTGCCAAAACCCGAACCCAAGCCAAAGCCAAAACCTGTGCCCAAGCCTGCGCCCGTCGTCGCCAAGCCCGTGCCGACGCCGCCACCGGTGGCCGCCAAGCCAGCCCCGGCCGCCGTCACCCAAGCGGCACCGACGCCTGCCCCACCGGCGCCACCGAAGGTCGATGGCCAGGCTCTGGAAAGCGGTTACCTCAAAGGCTTGCGCAACGAACTGGACACCTACAAGCAGTACCCCACCGGGCGCCAGGCGTCCCTCGAACGCCCGAGCGGCGAGGTGGTGGTGTGGCTGTTGGTAGACCGTCAGGGCCGCGTCCTCGACTCAGGTTTACAAACCCAGGCCTCGAGCATGTTGCTCAACCGGGCAGCCACCAACAGCTTGCGTCGCATCAAGCAAGTCAAACCGTTCCCCGAGCAAGCCTTCGGGGGGCGCAATGAGCAGCGCTTCACCGCCACCTTCAACTACAGCGTGCAATAAGCACCCGACACCAGGACGACAGTGATGAAGTTCACCCGTATTCATCTGGCACTTGTGGCCGCGACCAGCATGAGCCAGGGACTGGTCATGGCAGAGACCAGCGACAGTGATGTCGGCACCATTGGGGTACAAGGCAAGGCGACCGCCGGGGGCGGTTACATGGTGCCGGAGGAAAGCATCAAGGGCCGCTCCACAGTGACCAAGGAAGCACTGGATAAACAGGCGGCCACCGGCAATGCCATCGACAAACTCAAGTACACCCCAGGCTTGAACATCTCCAGTGAAGACAACACCGGCCTGTCGGGCTTTCGCTTCACCATGCGCGGCATGAACTCCGACCAGGTGGGCATGTCGGTGGACGGCATGCCGATCAACGACTCCGGCAACTACGCGCTGTATTCCAACCTGCTGGGCGACCCGGAAAACATCGACCAGATCTTCGTCACCCAGGGCGCTTCGGAATCCGACGGCCCGCACATTGGTTCCAGCGGCGGCAACATTGGCATCGTGACCATTCGCCCGACCAAGGAAACCGGCGCCTTCGTCAAACAGGTCGTCGGCAGCAATGCCACGCGCAAGACTTTTGCCCGCCTCAATACCGGCGAAATCAACGGCCTGAGCAACTGGCTGTCGGTGTCCCATACCGAAGGTGAGATGTGGCGCGGTTCGGGCGCGGTACGCGCGGACAAGGTGGAGTGGAACAGCTTTTTCGACGCTGGCAATGGCAACACCGCCAACCTGATCCTCAAGTACCACGAGCAGGACAACAACAGTTACAGCCAGTTGACCAAGGCGCAGTTCCAGCAATATGGCCGCAAGTACGACCCTTATCCGGCAACACCCAGCGTGGGGAGCAACGGCAAGTACAACAGCTATTACGCCCTGGCGCAGAACCCGTTCCAGACGTTCACCGCCGTGCTCAACACCCAGTTCAAACTGGCCGATAACCTCGCACTGTCGGTGATCCCGTATTACTACTGGGGCAATGGCAGCGGCGTCGGTTCATCCAGCTATGCCCTCAACCGTGGCTCCAACCAGGGCGGTGTGTTCGACCTCGGCAACCTGCCCACGGCCGCCCAATACAACGCCGACGGCACACCCAATAGCGGCGTGTACTACCGCCCTTCACGCACGCAAACCTGGCGTCCGGGTATCACCACCAAGCTGACCTGGGACCTTGGCGACCACAGCCTGCAATTCGGTTACTGGTACGAGCGCGCACGCCAAAGCCAGACCCAGCCGTTCATTCCGCTCAAGAGCAACGGCAAGCCAGTGGATACCTGGCCAGATTCCAACAGCGCCATCGTCGATGCCAACGGCAACACCGTGCAGGGTCGCGACCGTTTCACCGTGACGCCAGCGCAAAAGGTCTGGGCCCAGGACACCTGGTACATCAACCCGGACTGGACCCTCATCGCAGGCCTGGCCTACATGAACGTCGAGCGTGAAGGCACCAACCACGGCAGCCTCAACGAACGCCCGGAAAAACGTAACCAGACCTACAACAAACTGCTGCCCAACGCCGGCCTGAAATACCAGCTGGACGAGCGTGACCAGTTGTTCTACAGCCTGTCGCGCAACATGCGGGTACCGCAGAACTACGTGCTCTACGACAAAGGCGCCGGCTCGATCGACGCCGAACCGGAAACCAGCTGGAACCATGAACTGGGCTGGCGCTACAGCGGCGACGACATGAACCTGGCCGCCACCCTGTTCTACATGGACTTCAAGAACCGCCAGGTTTCGTCCCGGGACATCAACGGTGACTTTGCCGACATCAACGCCGGCTCCGTGGTCAACAAAGGCCTGGAGCTGGAGTGGAGCGGCCAGTTGCCCCACCACTTCAATTACTACACCTCCTACACCTACACCAAGGCCGAGCAGCAGGATGACCTGACCGTCTACAACGCCGGCAAACCCATCGTGCTGCCCACCAGTGGCAAGCAGTTCGCCAACGTGCCCAAGAACATGCTGGCGGCCAACATCGGGTATGACGATGGGCGCTTCTACGGCACCTTCGGTGGCAAGTACACCAGCAAGCTCTACGGCGACCTGACCAACGACGAGGCGATTTCCGGTCGCACCGTGTTCAACCTCGGCGCCGGTATTTACCTGCCGGTGGACAAGAAAGTGGTCAAGGACGCGACCCTGCGCCTGAACGTCGACAACCTGTTCGACAAGAAATACCTGGACGGCGTGTACACCACCAAGACCAACGCGGCCAGCTACAGCGGTTTCCGCGATGGCGACCCCGCGTACATCGTCGGCCTGGACCGTACCGTCACGGTTTCGCTGGAAGCGAATTTCTAAGACTCACCCCAAGAGGAACACCATCATGGATATGAACCTGCTCCACGACGTCACTTTCTATGTGATGTACGCGGCGATGGCCATTGCGATCTTCATCGCCATCGAACGCGGTATCTACTTCGCCTACGTACGCCGCCAGGCACGCGCATTGATCGACGCCCTGGGCGCCAATGTGCACGGCGAGCGTGACCTGCCGGACAACCTGACCCGTCGCGACAGCCTGCCGCTGAACATGATCTTGCCGGTGCTGGCCCAGAAGGCGACCCACGGTTCGCGCAAGGACCTGGACGACGAAATCGATACCCAATACCTGAAGACCCGCGCCCCACTGGCCCGCAGCCTGTGGATCATCGAGACCATCACCACCGCCGCCCCACTGCTGGGCCTGCTGGGCACCATTCTCGGCATCATCGACACCTTCAAGGCGCTGGCCACCGCGGGCGTATCGGACCCAGGGCAGATTTCCGGTGGTATCGGTACGGCCTTGTTCGCCACGGGATTAGGTATCGCCATCGCGCTGTTTTGCGTGGTGTTCCACAACTTCTTCCAGGACAGCCTGGAGCGCATCAACGACCAGTTGAAGATCCTGTTGATCCGCGCCGCCACCGGCGCCCGCGCACAGGATGAAGTGACTCATCGCGTGCCCACCCCGCTGCACAGCCGCACAGCCTGACCTGCAGGGCGGGCGCCGGTGGCGCTCGCCTTTACCTTTGGTGCGATGAGACGCTTATGTCCCTTTCGATAAAGTTGCGTATTGCCGGCCTGACCGGCTTGCTCCTCAGTCCGCTGGCCCAGGCGGACTTTTCCATTCCAGGTTTTGAATTGGTGCATACCGTGCCTGTGGACACCGCCCTGGGCACCGACGATTTGCGCCAGCCCGGCCCGGTATGGATCGAGCTGTTCGACGGCGCCAAAAGCCACATTGATATCGGCCAGTTCTACGCCGCGGACCACCCTGGCTCGGTGATGAACAGCGTGCTTGAACACCTGGAAGCCGCCGGCAAACGCGGCGTGAAGATTCGTTTCCTGCTCGAAGAAAAAGGCCTCAAGCTGTCGGATGCCGCCACCCTGGAACGCTTGCGCGCCATTCCCAACCTGACCTTGCGCGTGCTGCCCTACGGGCAACTGAGCGGCGGCATCATCCACGCCAAGTACCTGCTGGTGGATGGCAAGCAGGCGTTTGTCGGCAGTCAGAATTTCGACTGGCGCGCCTTGGAACATATCCACGAAACCGGGCTGCGGATCACTGACGAAACGGTGGTGGGCCAGGTGCAGGCGATCTTCGAGCAAGACTGGCAAGCCCAGGCAGCGCTGGAGGGTAAACAACCGGTGCCGCTACCCGCCAGCGGCCCGGCGCCCGCACGTACCGGCAACTACCTGGTGGCCAGCCCGCAACGCTACAACCCGCCCGGCGTGGGCGACTCACAGCTGGAACTGCCGCGCCTGCTGGGCGAAGCCCAAAAAGAGGTGCGCGTGCAATTGCTCGACTACGCGCCGCTGTCCTACGGACCGGATCGAACCCGACCGTACTACGCGGTGATCGACAACGCCGTGCGCGCCGCCGCAGCCCGTGGCGTGTCGATCAAACTGATGGTGTCCAACTGGAATACCGACCCGCTGGAACTGCCCTATCTCAAGAGCCTGGTGGTGCTGCCCAATATTGAGATCAAGATCGTCACCCTGCCCGAAGCCAAGCAAGGCTTTATCCCTTATGCGCGGGTGATACACAGCAAAACCATGGAGATCGACGGGCAAGTGGCGTGGGTCGGCACCAGCAATTGGTTGGGCGGCTACCTGGATAATTCGCGCAATCTGGAGGTGGTGATGCGCAGTGAGGCGATGGCCAGGCGTGTAGGCCAGTTGCATGAACAACTGTGGGATGGGCCTTACGCTAGAGCCTTGAGCGTGACGCAAGAGTATCCCGCGCCCCACCCTGGCCAGCATTGACCTTGGGCACCTGAGTAATGGTAGTGTGTGGAAATGTTTCTGTCTCTTCCGTCAGAAATCTCCTACTCACTACCTGCAAAGGAATGCCTTCAACCATGCACTTTCCACTTAAGCAATTGGCGGTTGCCACCCTGTTCGCCGCCAGCCTTTCGGCCGTCGCCACGCCCGCATTCGCCAACATCAGCGCGGACCAGAGCACGGCAATCCTGAAGCAGTTCAACGAGACCTCGGTTACCGATTTCCGCGGTTTCCTCGGCACTCTGGCCCAGGGCGAGCTGGGCAAAGCGGCCGACACCGGCCCGGCTATCAGCGCGTTTGTGGGCAACAAACCCCTGAGCGCCGAGCAACAGAACGAGATCAATCGCCTGCTGGGCATTTACACCCGCGTTAAATATGGCAAAGCCGCGCTCGAAACCTTGCGTGAACTGGTGGAAGTCCCGACGTTCAACGTAGACGGTCTGCCACAGTACAAAAACCCGGAATTCCTCAAGATTGCCGCAAAGATCGAGGCCCTGGCCAAGTCCTTCAACCTGAACTTCCGTAACGTCGACAACCGCGTGTACGAAATTTCCCTGGAAGGCAGCGGTGATGAAGTCGTGGGTGTGCACGCCCATGCCGATGTGGTGCCCGTTACCCCGGAAAACTGGGTGCTGCAAGACGGTACCAAACTCGACCCGTTCAAGGTCACGCTGATTGGCGACCGCATGTATGGCCGCGGTACCGAGGATGACAAGAACGGCATCGTGGTGGCGATGTACGCCATGAAAGTGATCAAGGAAGAAAAACTGCCACTGGCGCGCACGTTCAAACTGCTGGTAGACACCACTGAAGAAACCGCCGGTGATGCCATTCCTTACTACTTCGAACGCAACCCCGTGCCGCAATACAACCTGGCGCTGGATGGCGGTTACCCGGTGGTGATCGCCGAAAAAGGCTCGGGTACCGTGATGGCCACCTTCCCGGTGCGCAAGGGCGAAGGCAAAGGCGCAGAAATCATCGCGATGACCGGCGGCAAGGCGAACAACCAGATTCCATCGGCCTCGGTGGCCACGCTGGTCAGCGACACCCCCGCCGAACTGGCCGCCAGCCTGCAACAGGCCGGTGCCGACTATGCCAAGCGCAACGGTGGCGACTTCCAAGTGACGGCCAAGGTCGATGGCAAGGATGTCAAACTCACGGTTACCGGCGTATCCGCTCACTCTTCCGAGCCTGAAACCGGGGTCAACCCGGTGGCGCGCATGCTGGACCTGATCCACAGCCTCGACGGCAAGGTCGCCCTCCAGCACAACCACATCACCGATGCCGCGCGCTATGCCGCCGACAACTGGGGCCTGGATTACCTGGGCGGCAAATTGGGTGTGGGCTACGCGGATGATTTCATGGGGCCGTTGACCACCTCGCTGACGTTTGTGGGGCAGGATGACAAAGCCTTCAAACTGGCCGTGAACCTGCGCGCACCGAAAGGTAAAACCCCGGAGGCGCTCAAGGCGCAAATCGAGCAGAAGCTGAACGCCTGGGACAAGAACGCCAAGGTCAACGTGAGCTTCACTTACTCGCTGGACACGCCGATGTACCGCAACCCTGAAGGCGAATGGGTAAAAGCCTTGCTGGCAGTGGCCACTGAAAACCTGGGCATGGCGCACAAATTCGGCACCTCGGCCGGCGCAACCTCGGTGCACGACCTGCCCAACGGCGTGCAATTCGGCCTGGCCCGCCCGGAAGAGAAGTACACCGGGCACACCGACAGCGAATTCAAGACCGTCGACCAGTTCCTGCTGGACCTGCAGATCGTCACTGAAATGATGGGCCGCGTCGGGCAGTTGCCGAAGCTCTGACCCATCTGGTACCCAAGCGAGGCGGCGAAGGCAACGGCACAGGCACCCTCTTCAGCGCCTGAACCACCGCTTTCGCAGCCTCGCTAAAGCTCGACAGCTCCTACAGGGGATCGGCGGTGTGGGTGAGATCTCGCTTTGCAGGGGCCATCGCGTCAAACACAACTCGGCAACAATGACAGCTCTTTAGCCTTGCAACATCAGCATGTCTTCAAAGAACCCACCCACCGGCTCAGTGGGATGGCACAGCTGGATCTCCAATACCCAGGCCATTTCACTCGGTGGGATCTCCAGGTCAGCCAACTCCTTGCTTTCGAACAATGCATGGGGAAAATCCGCAAGGCGGTGCCCCGCCAGGTTGCGCGCCAGCCTCCAGCCCTTTGACGCAGCGCTGTGCTCGGCGAAGTCGTAGAGCTCACGCCCGGTCAGACCACGCAGCCACGCCTGGCGTGTTTCATCGAAGACTTCATGCAAGGCCGTCGTACAGGCCTGGTGCAACGGCCCATCGCCAAACACAAACGTATCGCCATAGTCGCCTTCGTAGCCATCCCACACCGGGCCAAGATCGACCACGGCAATGTCATTAGCGCGCAACCTGCGCTGACGATCAATACCCTCGCGCGGAGGGCGAACAGTGTCGGCGCCAAAACGAATGTAGGTCGGATGCCAAGTGTGCGAAGCGCCCATGGCCTGCAGTTGCCTCGCGGCCATCTCAAGGGCCTCGCCGGTGGTCATGCCGACTTTCAACTGGCTGGCAATCGCCGCCAGGGCACGTATGGATTTTTCCCGCGCAGCCAGCATGCCGTCCAAGGAATAACGCGGGCCGACTTTCTCCCACACCGGGTCAAACGATAGGGAGACTGCTCCAGCACTTGACCGACCACTGGCGACAAACGCCTCCGCGATAAACCGGTGGCTGGGCAACCCCGCTTCAAGGCAGTGGATGCGTACTTGGCCGAGCATTGCACCGTTGCCGCACGCATAGACCTGGGCCTGTTCCCACTGATGCCCATGACTCATTGCAACCTCCTGAACCCTGCCCTCGGAGGACCGCACGGGATGCCAGCGAAAACGGGGATGCTCAAGCATCAGGTGGTCGAGGAAAGCGCTGTCATAAAAGTCCGCCGATTGCGCGCCGCCCCAATACAACGTCACGTCGACATCGCGCTTGAGCGCGGTCAGCAAGATAGGCTTGATGCCCGCGTAACCAGTACCCGTAGCGAATAGCACCACGGGCGCCGCCTCATCGTCCTGCCAGGTACAGGCACCAAACGGCCCTTCCACGTGCAGACGCTCACCCACGGCGAGACCACCCAGGATACCCTCGGAAAAATACCCGCCACTCACCCGGCGAATCTGGAAGACCAAGCGCCCATCGTCCTCATCGGGCAGGTTGGCAATCGAGAAGCAGCGCGTGTCACCGTCCGCCAGGTGAAACTTGAGGTATTGGCCAGCCCGAACCGCCACTGGGGTTTCGGGCATCAATACCAACTCGATCACATCGGGGCCCAGCGCATGCTTGCTGTGAACCTGCGCCGACACTACCAGCGCGGGCGTATCCAGCGACCAGCCGGGAATATGCAGGCGCATGTCGCCACAGGCGTGGCTCTGGCATAACAACATCTCATTGGCTGCCAAAGGATAAGAAGGCTGCGACGCACCCGGCACCAGGCGTTTGGCCCGGTACGCACCTTCGGCGACCACCACCTTGCACGAACCGCAGGCGCCACGGCGGCAGGAGAACGGCACGGCCAGGCCACTGGCGAGCATGGCGTCGAGCAACAATTCGTCACCAGCCTCAAAGGTTTTCCCCGAGGGCGACAGTTCGATGACATGACGTGTATTCATAACAACCTCGGGCTAAGTAAGGCTTGATTGTTGCGCTAGACTAGGCCCATTAAAACCTCCAGATTTGGATACTTCAGATGGTCCAGATGCGTAAATGGCGTCCACTGCTCCGGCTTGAAGAAGGTGCAAGCCAGGCGACTTACCGCAAGATCGCCGAAGGCTTGGTCAATGCCATCCTCGAAGGCCGCCTGCCGCCCGGGACGTTACTGCCGGGCACGCGGGAAATGGCACACTTGCTCGACGTCAACCGCAAGACGGTGATCCTGGCCTACGAAGAAGCCATGACCAAGGGCTGGCTGACCAGCGAGCCGCGCCGTGGCACCTTCGTCAATGTAAAGCTGACACTCAAACACCTGCCCAGCATTACGCAACCGTCATTCGCGCCGCCGTTACTGGAGCAACCGCTGGTACCCTATTTCACCCATAATGCCCAAGTGGTCGCTCTACAGCATCGGCGCGATGCGCTGTTTTTCGACAACGGCACCAGCGACCACCGCCTGCTGCCCCAGGCAGTTCTGCACCGTTACTATCGCCATGCACTGCGCAACAGCTTTGCCTCCAATACCGTGCGCTACGGCAGCGAAGGCACCGGCTATCACTTGCGCTGCGCCCTGGCCGAAATGCTGCGCAACAACCGTGGGCTGACGGTCACTGCCGAAAATATCTGCCTGACCCAGGGCACCCAGATGTCCCTGTTCCTGAGCGCCAGCCTGCTGCTCAAGCCCGGCGACGTGGTCCTGGTGGAACGTCTGAGCTACCCACCGGCATGGGAAATTTTCCGCAAGCTCGGGGCGAAGTTGGTCACGGTCGACATTGATGATGAAGGTTGCCGCACCGACCAGATCGAGCGCTTATGCCGTGAGCACAAGGTGCGCATGATTTACCTCACGCCTCATCACCAATTCCCCACCACCGTGAGCTTGCACGCTGCACGCCGGCAGCACTTGCTGACGTTGGCCGCGCTGCATGACTTCTGCATTATCGAAGAGGACTACGACCACGAATACCATTTCAGTGGCCGCCCTTACCTGCCGCTGGCCAGTGACCGCGCCCAACGCCATGTGCTCTACATCGGCTCGTTGTCCAAGGTGCTGGGCTCGACGTTCCGCTGCAGCTATATCGTGGCGCCCACCTCTGTGATTGAAGCCCTGCAACGCAATGCCGCGCTGATGCTGGGCGATACCGACGCGGTCGCTCAAGCCATGCTGGCAGACCTGATCAATGAGGGGGAGTTGAAGAAGCATTTGCGCCGCGTGTCGAAAGAATATCGGGCGCGCCGCACGGTATTGCAAGATTGCCTGGATCAGGCGTTTGGTGCTCGCATACAAGTGCGCGAGCCCGAGGGTGGTTTGGCGCTATGGGTACGTTTCGAGGAAGAAATAGACGTCGATAAGTTGGCAAGCGCTGGACTGGACCACGGCGTTGTGGTGCGCAGTGGTCGTCAGTTTTCCCCCAACGACCAACCGGTAAACGCGCTGCGCCTGGGCTTTGCCTCCCTCGACCGGGACGAAATCCAGCAAGCCACTCAGCGCCTGGCCCGGGCGATGAACGCCATGGGCAGGCGCTGAAAAACTTACCCTGCGGCCCCTAGAAATGGCAGCGCCAGGTACAACTTGATCACCACCGCGTTAGCGATATCGATGAAGAACGCGCCCACCATCGGCACCACCAGAAACGCGATCTGCGAAGGCCCGAAGCGCTGCGTCACCGCCTGCATATTGGCAATCGCCGTAGGCGTGGCGCCTAGCCCGAAGCCGCAATGGCCTGCCGCCAGCACCGCCGCATCGTAGTTTCGGCCCATCACCCGGAACGTCACGAAAATCGCGAACAGCGCCATCAGCAATGCCTGTGCGGCCAGCAGAACGACAATGGGCAAAGCCAGTGCCGCCAAGTCCCAGAGCTTGAGTGACATCAGCGCCATCGCCAGGAACAACGACAAACTGACATTGCCCAGCACCGAGACTTCGCGTTCGAACACCTGATGCCAGCCGAGCATCGACAGCCCATTGCGCAGCACCACACCGACGAACAATACGCACACGAACGTCGGCAGTTCGAAAGCGGTGCCTTGGATGGCGGCATTCAACAAGTTGCCGCCCTGCAGGCTGATCGCCACCAGCGCCAGGGTCTCGATAAACGAAAACGCGGTGATCAGGCGCTCTTCGTTCGGTTGCTCGAACCCCTTGGCCAGGCTCGATTGCGGTTGCCCAATACCTGGAACCTCGACCCGCTTGATCAGAAAACGCGCCACGGGCCCGCCGATCAGTCCACCGAGCACCAGGCCAAAGGTCGCCGAGGCAATCGCTAATTCAGACGCAGACGCCACGCCATACTGCTCACTGAACACCGCGCCCCAAGCCGCACCGGTGCCATGCCCACCGGACAAGGTCACCGAGCCCGCAAGCAGGCCCATCAATGGGTCAAGCCCGAGCGCCGAGGCCAGCGCGATACCCATGGCGTTTTGCACCACCAGCAAGCCCGTTACCACCAGCAGAAACACCGCCAGGATCCGCCCGCCTTTCTTCAGGCTGGCAAAATCGGCGTTCAAACCGATAGTGGCAAAGAACGCCAGCATCAACGGGGTTTGCAATGAAGGATCGAAGCGTACTTCGATATCGGCAAACGCGCGCAACGCCAGGAGCAGCATGGCGACCAACAGGCCACCGGCTACTGGTTCCGGAATGTTGTAGGTACGTAAGAAGCCGATGCGAGCCACAAGCCCGCGCCCCAGCAATAGCACCAGTGAAGCGGCAACGAGGGTTGAATAGAAATCGAGTTGAAGCATCCGGTCAGTTCTCTGAAGTGGACAAGGAGAATGGGTGGCCAGAGTAGAGAGCACAGGGCGAAAAGGTATCGCCCCCACAAAAAACACAGACTTTCCCTACAAGCCTCACAATAATAACCTACAACCGCCTGCACCTCGCCCCTCCAGAGATAAGCAGAGTAGACTTACCGACGACGCCTTCGCAGCAGAGGCCAGTTGGAGGCGATCTCCCCCGGCTCAGCGTCACGCCCTGCGATTCGCACCAGGTCTGGAAACTCAAGCAACAGGGCACGATTGCCCCGGCCAATGTGCTCCATCACGGCCAGGGTAATGTTTTCACGCACCATGCCCGTCGAAACGTAATACATGGCCCAGGCTTGCTCTGGCGTACAGAGGCCGATCTGTTCTTCAATCTCTTTGTAGGCCTTGTAGTCGTCCGACTCTAAATAACGCTGATCACGACCCTGGCGCATGCTGTCTCCCTCCCCGACCCCGTCACGTACCGCTTTTGACCTTGGTCCAGACCCGTGTGCGAATGCGCTCCGCCTTCAGCGGCAAGGGCTCAAGCGGAACCAGTGTGGCCATGGTCTTTTTATCGGGATAAATCCAAGGGTTATCCCGCAACTTTTGCTCGACGAACTCAGTGGCATCTTTGTTGGCGTTGGGATAGAGCATGTAGTTGGACGTCTTGGCTATCACCTGCGGCTGCAGCATGTAGTTGATGAACGCCAGAGCGGCCTTTGGGTGGCGAGCATCCTTGAGCAACACCCAGTTTTCAGACCAGACCAAGGCGCCTTCGCGCGGCAGGCTGTAGGCAATCTTGCGGCCGCTGTTGGACTTTTCATTAATCGCCTGAGCGGCCAGCGCACCATTGGCCCAGCCGACGACTGCACAGATATTGCCGTCCGCCAGGTCGGCGTCGATTCTGGACGAGTCGAAATAGAGCACATAGGGACGGATTTTCAACAGCAGCGCCTGGGCCTTCTGGTAATCCTCTGGATCGGTACTGTTACTGGGCAACCCCAGGTAGTGCAAGGCGATCGAAATGATTTCGCTGGGGGAGTCGAGCATGGCTACGCCACAAGACTTGAGCTTGCTGATGTTTTCTTCTTTGAAGATCAGGTCCCAACTATCCACCGGGGCGTCATCGCCCAGCGCCGCCTTGACTTTATCCACGTCGTAGCCAATGCCAGTGGTACCCCAGACATAGGGCACGGCGTAGCGATTGCCTGGGTCATTGACCGCCAGCAGGGAGAGGATGTCAGGGTCGGTGTGCGAAAGGTTACTCAACTGCGCGCGATCCAGCGGCTGCAGCACCCCAGCCTTGATCAAGCCGGGTAATACATTGGAGGTGGCCACGACCAGGTCATAGCCGGTGCGCCCAGCCATGACCTTGCTCTGCATGATTTCGGCGCTGTCGAAAGCATCCATATGCAGCTTGATGCCGGTCTCCTGCTGGAATTGCCTGGGCGTCTGCGGTTCAAGAAACCCGAACCAGTTATACAGATACACCGAAGATTCAGCGGCGGCTGCGGGCGTGCTGGTTGCAGCCCCCAGGAGCGAAGCTAAAAAAATAGCTCGCAAGTGTGCTCGACTCATATGACTATCCCTGTCCACACGACACGCCTTCATGGCTATCGTAAGCTCGGGGTGAATATACCGAGCATCAACGAATAGTAAATACCTACAAGTACTTAGCTCTGGCCTGCAAAGCCCTAACCCTAAAGGGGTAGAACATGTCGCTTGACCTTCATAGCCTGGCTTGGCACCGATCGGTTGGAAAACTGATCATGCAGCTCAATCGCCCGGAGTTCTGGAGTTCGTTGATTCGCGTATTGAATGAATATGTGCAGATAGACAATTGGGTGGTGCTGGTTTTTGGCGACCACGCGGTGCGCGTGATCAGCCTGCCCGAAGTAGCAGACAGCGAAGAAATCGACGCCTTTATTCACCGCTATGTGAAAGGCCTGTATCTGCTGGACCCGTTCTATATCGCTGATCGAGAAAACCCACAGAGCGGGTTCTTCCATCTGCTCGATATTGCGCCGGAACACTTCCGGGAAACCGAGTACTACCAACAATATTTCGCGCAATACATCTCGGTCGATGAGGCGCAATACAATGTACGGCTCGATGCTGGCACAACGCTGTGCATGTCGTTTGGCAGCAACCTGCGATTCACCCAGGCGCAGATAACAGTATTGGACCTGATCAAGCCGTGGGTGACGGCATTGATGCATCAACGCATGTTTTTTGAAACTGACCCGACGAAAAACCTCGCCGAGCCGGCCCCATGGGCCGAGGCACTTACTCAGTTGGAAACACAAGTAACGGCACGTGAAAAGGACGTGCTCAAGTTACTCCTCAGTGGGTTCTCCAACAAAGAGATCGCCGGCAAGCTGTCGCTGTCGACAGAAACCATCAAGGTCCACCGCCGCAACATCTACAGCAAGCTGAATATCAAATCTCAGTCCGAACTGTTTGCGCGTTTTTTCATGCCACGGCAAGAGATCCCTTCGACGCTTTGAACGGGGTGGTGCGCTGGCGAAGTAAATTGCGCACAAACAAAAACGCCGATCATCACTGATCGGCGTTTTCGTTAAATATGGAGCGGGAAACGAGACTCGAACTCGCGACCCCGACCTTGGCAAGGTCGTGCTCTACCAACTGAGCTATTCCCGCAAATGGCGTCCCCTAGGGGACTCGAACCCCTGTTACCGCCGTGAAAGGGCGGTGTCCTAGGCCACTAGACGAAGGGGACACGCTACTGAAACACATGGTGTGTGTTCCAGTGCCCAGAGGCCTTGTCCGAAGACTTGGTCCTGGTTTCACTCAATGCCGCCCGAAGGCCACACTGCTTGTAAATTGGAGCGGGAAACGAGACTCGAACTCGCGACCCCGACCTTGGCAAGGTCGTGCTCTACCAACTGAGCTATTCCCGCATATGGCGTCCCCTAGGGGACTCGAACCCCTGTTACCGCCGTGAAAGGGCGGTGTCCTAGGCCACTAGACGAAGGGGACACACCTACAACATTCACTCCCTACCGCGTTTCGCTGTGTGCTTTACGCTGTAAGTGGCGCGCATTCTATGGATGGATTGAAAGGTCGTCAACCCCCAAGGATAAATTTATTTAAATCAATGACTTCGCCATGGTTTCACGGCCTTCGCGGGCATTGGCACCGTCCGAGCCTTGGCGCCTATATTCTGGCGTTCGACAAGACGCTATAGTTCACCCTGACAAATGATGGCAATGTGCATCCATTCAGGAAGCGCCTACCTATATAGAAGAAATCACCTGGGCAACTGGTCGATCGGTCCTATCCGCCGGATGACCCAGTCACTACACTCCACAGCACACCCTATTAAAGAGGTCACACCGGTGACACCACTCATGATCACCCTGCTGGTAATAGCCGGGATCGTAATACTGATCGCCATTGGCTACATGAACCACGTGGTGGAAAACAACAAGCTGGAAAAGAAGCGTACCGAGATCGAGCTTAACGATCGGCTGCGTCGCTGCGGTGAAATCACCGAGACCTTCCCCGGCCAACTGATGACCCCAGCGCTCAAGCTGTTGCTGGCTCGCCTGGAACTGAACGTCAACCAGCGCCTGTTGAACCTCAACAAGTCCAGCACACCGCTCAAGGCCCGCATCAACGAACTGAATGCGCTGATCGCCCAAGGCGAATCGATTCCGGTGCCCAACCCACCGGCCCCGATCCAGACCGAAGCCAAGGCCAAGGACGTGCGCTTCCTGCTCGAAGCCCTGCACGGCCAAGTCACCCGCGCCGCCCAGGATGGCTTCCTGCCGACCAACGAGGCCAAGCACTGGATCAAGGAAATCCGTCATATCCTGGTGCTGCTGCATATCGAGTTTTTCAACAACCTCGGCCAGCACGCCCTGCTGCAAGGCCAACCCGGCCAGGCACGCCTGGCGTTCGAGCGCGGCGTGCAGTACCTGCGCAAACAACCGGAGCCGGTGCTCTACAGCGCCCAGTTGCAACTGCTGGAGTCCCAACTGGCGCGCGCCAACTCCACAGTGCTGACCAACAGCAAGCCGGCCGAGGACGAAGTCAACGAGCTGACCGAGGGCTTGAAAGTCGTCGATGCCGACGCCGAGTGGAAGAAGAAAGCGATCTACGATTGATGGCATCGCGAACGCAATGCTCATAGCAACGAAGATCAAAGGTGGTGGCTTGCCTACGAAGACGTCGGCCCAGCAAACATTGATGTTGACTGACACACCGCTTTCGCGAGCAAGCCCGCTCCCACAGTGGGATTGTGGGGTGTCAGGTAGGTGAGCATCGGCTGGCAGGCCTTCATCGCAGGCAAGCCAGCTCCCACAGTGAAATCATCACATGCCATCAATGTGCACCTATCCCCCCGCTCCCGACTAGCGTAAAAAAGTGCCCCTCACTCCGTGAAATTAGAGGCCTGTTATGCCTGTCGCCGTGATTGATGGACAACCGCTGCACTATATCGACCAGGGCGCCGGCCCTGTCGTGCTACTGGGTTCGAGTTACCTGTGGGCCAGCGACATGTGGGCGCCGCAGATTGAAGCGCTGTCGCAGCAATACCGCGTGATCGTCCCCGAGTTGTGGGGCCACGGTGAGTCCGGGCCGTTGCCAGCACCCACTCATTCCCTGGATGACCTCGCCCGCCAGGCCCTGGCGTTGCTGGATCACCTGAATATCGAGCAAGCCAACCTGGTGGGCCTCTCGGTCGGCGGCATGTGGGGCGCACGCCTGGCATTGCAGGCTCCCGAGCGCATCAACAGCGTAGTGCTGATGGACACCTACCTCGGGGCCGAACCCGAAGCAACGCGCCAGTACTATTTCTCCCTGTTCAAGATGATTGAAGACGCCGGGGCGATCCCGGAACCGTTGCTGGATGTGATCGCACCGATCTTCTTCCGCCCGGGCATCGACCGCGAATCCGCGCTGTACCGGGATTTTCGCCAGTCACTGCAAGACTTCCCCAGAGAACGTTTGTTGGACAGTATCGTGCCGCTGGGCCGCCTGATCTTCAGCCGCGAAGACATCCTGGAGCAATTACCTGGCTTGGACGCCGACACCACCTTGGTGATGTGCGGCGAACAGGACAAACCCCGGCCACCTGCAGAATCCAAGGAAATGGCCGACCAGATTGGTTGCGACCTGATCCTGATCCCCGAGGCTGGGCATATCTCAAGCCGCGAGAACCCCGACTTCGTCAACGAGGCGCTGCTGTCCTTCCTCGCCAACCACGCCTGATCGCCCCGCCCTCAGATCGCAGCGCCTACGCTGCGATCAAAGGCGGAAATGCCCCACCATCCCCTTGAGTTGCGCGCCCAACTGCGCCAACTGGATGCTCGAGGCGGCATTGCCTTGCATGCTCAACGCCGAATGATCGGCACTCGCCCGAATACTGGTGACGCTGCGGTTGATCTCTTCAGCCACCGAGCTTTGCTCCTCGGCGGCAGCGGCGATCTGTTGGTTCATCTGCTGGATCAATGAAACAGCCGCCGCAATGCTGCCCAAGGCCCCTTCGGTTTCCAGCGCATCACTGACCGCCAGCTTCACCAGCTCGCCACTCTGCTGGATCTGCTGCACCGAGGACTGCGCCGCACTGCGCAGCGTGCTGACCAGCCGTTCGATTTCCTCGGTCGATTGCTGGGTGCGCTTGGCCAATGCCCGCACTTCATCGGCCACCACTGCAAAGCCACGCCCCTGCTCACCAGCACGCGCCGCCTCAATCGCAGCGTTCAAAGCCAACAAGTTGGTCTGTTCGGCCACGCTCTGGATCACGCTCAAGACGGTACCTATATTCTGGATTTGCGCGCTGAGGCTTTCGATACTGGCGCTGGCACTGTTGCTGGATGTGGCCAGCAACTCGATACGCTGCAGGCTCATGCGCACCACCTGCTGGCCGCTATCGACCTTGGCATCCGCGGTCTGTGCGGCTTGGGCAGCCTGCTCGGCATTGCGTGCCACATCGTGCACCGTGGCGGTCATCTGGTTCATCGCCGTGGCGACTTGCTCGGTTTCGTCCTTCTGGTTGCTGACTTCGGCAGTGGTTTGCTCGGTGACGCTGGACAATGAATGCGCGGAGCTGGCGAGCTGTTCGATCCCCGCCTGCAACCCGCTGACCATCTGGCTCAAGTTGTTGCCCATCTGCTGCATCGCCTGCATCAGTTGGCCGATTTCATCACGCCGGCTGATCTCCATGCGCCCACTCAGGTCACCCGAGGCGATCTGCTGAGCCACGGCGATCACCGCCCGCAACGGCGCAACAATCAAGCGGGTGATCACCCATGCAGCGATCAAGCCCACCAGCAGCGCCAGGGCAGATGAACCGATGATCAGCAGCGTGCTGTGCTGCAACTGCGTTTGCATGGACTGGTCTTCGGCGGCGTACGCCTGGTTGACCCGATTCACCACTTGCTCGGCGCGGTCATGCAACTGGGTGTAGACCACTTTTTCCTGGGCCAACAGCCCGGTGTATTCGCCGAGCTTGTCACTGAACGACGCGATATGCCCGGAGACTTCATTGAGCACGGTCTGGTAGCCGGGGTCCTTGACCGTGGTTTTGAGTTTCTCGACTTCAGCCAGGGCCTGGTCGGCTTGCTCGATCTTGCCCTGCCCGGCGTCGTCTGCGTCCGCCCTGCGGCTCTGATCCAGGCGCACCCGCGCCTCGTTCATGGCCTGCAACATCAGACGCGACACCTGGCTGACCTGCCCCGCCTGCTCGATAAACTCCGCGCCCTCCTTGCCTTGGCTTTCCTTGAGGCCATAGGCACCGTCGTCCGCCAGCCCGGCTTGCAGCACATCCAGGTTATTGGCCACGCTGGACACCGACCAACTGGCCATTTCCAGGGCGAGGTCCTTGGTCTGAGTCAACTCGACGAACTCATCGAATGCCTGGCGATAGGCGACCAAGGCTTGCTCAACGTCACCCATCACTCGCTCGTTGCTGGCAGACCGAGCCTTGAGACGCGTGGCCTGGGCCAGCAGCGCATCGACACTGGCATGCAGGGCATCAACGGCCTTGGGGTCGGCGTGCAACGCATAGTCCTGCTCGATCACGCGCACCTTGAGCAGGTCGCTGTTGAGCGTGGACATCGACGTGAGGCCTTCGAAGCGCTGGCCGATGGTCTGCAGGGACCACACACCGATGGCCGCTACCAAGGCCGTCAGCAGCAGTACCAGGGTAAACCCCAAGCCGAGTTTTTTTGCCATACCGAGGTTGGCGAAACGTCGTTGCACGCCCGAAATCATTGCACTTGATCCTCTTGCAATGGCAAATGCCATAAGCCAGGTTTACAAGCAGCGAGATTCGCAACCCCGAGGCACTGAGCACAAGCCGCTGGCGCCGGAATAATGGCAAAAAGCTACATGCGCGTCGTTTTCAGAATGGTCGAGGTCGATCTTGCCGCGCCCATGGCTCGGAACAGCGTCAATGCACGTTGATCAGCCGCGTAGGCCACATTGATGCGTAACCATTCGCTGCGCTCACCCGTGGGGCTGAACAATGCGCCGGGCGACAGCAACACACCCAGCCGCTGGGCGCAGGCTTGCAACCGCAAGGGGTCGGCCATGCCTGGTCGTGCCCACAGGAACATCCCGCCCGCGGGTGCGGCAAATACCTGCCACTCTTCATCCTCCAGTACCTGCAACGTGGCGGCCATCTGCGCATTCAAGCGCTTGCGCAGGCGCTGCACCCACTTACGGTAAGTGCCGTTACTCAGCAACGTCGCCACCATGGCTTCGGCAAACCGTGAAGTGCCGATGCCTGTCAGGGTCTTGAGCTGGGCCAATTGCGTAATGATCGCAGCACTGGCACACAGGTAACCCACGCGCAGGGCGCTGCTCAGGGTCTTGGAAAAGCTCGACACATAGATCACCCGGTCATCATGGGCCAGCGCTGACAAGCGCGTGCAACTGGCATGCTGCAGGTCGCCGTACACATCCTCTTCGATAATCAGGAAGTCGAGTTCGCGGGCCAGCTCCAACAACCGCTCCGCCACCGGACGGCACAGGCTGGTGCCGGTGGGGTTGTGATACAGGCTGTTGATGAACAGGCACTTGGGCCGATGGGTTTGCAGCAGCGCTTCCAATGCCGGGATATCCGGGCCGCCATGGGCACGTGGCACTTGCAGCAGCGTGACCCCCCGAAAGGCCAGTTGGCGGTAGAGATTGCCATACCCGGGTGTTTCGACCACCACCTCATCACCGGGTTTGAGCAACGTGCGTATCAGCAGGTCCTGGGCATGGCTGGCGCCATGGGTGGTCAGGATACAGTCCAGGCTGGCGGGCACGTGAATCTGCGTCAGGCGCTTGAGCAGTTGTTCGCGCAACGCCGGCAGCCCCAAGGGTGTGCTGTAGTTGAACAGGCCACCAGTGTCGGTGCGGCTCAGTTCACGGATCGCGTAGCTGATGTCATCGCTTTCGCGCCAAGTGTCGGGTAACCAACCGCAGCCCAACTTCAGCTCGCCCAGCGGGCTATCGGTAAATGCACCCCAGCCTTGTTCCGCACCTTCATACCAATGGTTTTCGTGGGCCGTGGCGGGATGCGCCACCACGAACCCCGAACCCTGCCTGGGAGCCAGCAGCCCCTGGGCCACCAAGCGCTCGAATGCCTCGATCACGCTGGACTGGCTCAGCAGGTTATCGAGGGCCAATTGGCGAATGGACGGCAAGCGTGTGCCAGGGCTCACCCCCTCCTTGCGAATCCATTCTGCCACCGCGCCGACGATCTGCTGAACAACCGGTACCAGGGCTTGTCGATCGATCCCTAAATCCATGAGCCACTCACTTAAACTGTCTGTTAACCCAAAACAGTTAAGCACAGAAGCCTGGTAAAACCGGTCGCCAAGTTTTATTAAAGTATTGATTTTATTAGATTATTTACCTTCGGAAACATATTCAGCCACGGCACTCTGCCAGCTATGGAAACGCCCCACATCACCCCGCGCTCTTTTCAAACAGCGTGCCAAGCGCGGTCCTAGATCGCCGTCGCGCCACCGTCCACCGCCAGGGCCTGACCGGTGGTAAACGCTGCGCCATCACTGCACAGGTACAACACGGCGCTGGCGATTTCCTCAACCTTGCCAATGCGTCCCACCGGGTGCATGGCTGCGGCAAACTCAGCCTTGCGTGGGTCGGCCTCATAGGCGCGACGAAACATGTCGGTATCAATCACGGCCGGGCAGACGGCATTCACGCGAATTTTCTTCTTCGCGTACTCGATGGCCGCCGATTTGGTCAGGCCAATCACCGCATGCTTGGACGCCGCATAGATGCTCATCTTCGGTGCCGCCCCCAGCCCCGCCACCGATGCGGTGTTAACGATGGCCCCGCCGCCCTGGGCCAACAGCAACGGCAACTGATACTTCATGCACAGCCACACGCCTTTGACGTTAACCCCCATGATCGCATCGAATTCATCAAGACTGCCGTCAGCCAGTTTGCCCTTTTCGATTTCGATGCCGGCGTTGTTGAAGGCGTAGTCCAGGCGCCCATAGGTGGCGACGGTCTGTGCCATCAATTGCTGCACGTCCGTGTCGAGCGTGACGTTGCAGCGCACAAATATCCCTTCGCCACCGGCCTGGTGGATCAGTGCCACAGTGCCCTCGCCTCCTGCCACATCAAGGTCCGCGACCACCACCTTCAAGCCTTCGGCGGCGAATGCCAGCGCGGTGGCGCGGCCAATACCAGCAGCGGCGCCGGTCACCAAGGCGACCTGGCCGGAAAACGTCATGCTCATGGGAACTGTCCTGTGGGGTTAGTAACGGTGGAGCGAGTCTAGCCAACGCCGGCAGCCGCGCGTCAGCACTATCAGAAGGCCGGTTGGCGCTGCATGAATCGCAGTGATAAAGCCGCCTGCCTGACTATCAGCGAGGCCTATTGCCGGGCATTCGCCGGCTCCGCACACCCTTGCCCTTCTGCCACTGAGGGTCTATCACTCATGTTCCATTTCTAAAGAGTCCTTGCCATGACCGCCCAGACCAATCGCCAATTTCTGCTCGCCAAACGCCCGGTCGGTGCCGCCACGCGAGAGACCTTCACTTACCAGGAAGTGCCAGTGGGCGAACCCCAGGACGGCCAAGTGCTGGTGCGCAATGAATACCTGTCCCTCGACCCGGCCATGCGTGGCTGGATGAATGAAGGCAAGTCCTACATCCCACCAGTAGGCATCGGCGAAGTGATGCGCGCCTTGGGCGTAGGCAAGGTGATTGCCTCGAAGCATCCGAACTTCGCGGTGGGGGACTACGTGAACGGTGCACTGGGCGTGCAGGATTACTTCCTCGGCGAGCCCCGTGGTTTCTATAAGGTGGACCCCAAGCTGGCACCTCTGCCCCGCTACCTGTCCGCCCTGGGCATGACCGGCATGACGGCGTACTTTGCCCTGCTGGAAACCGGCGCCCCGAAAACCGGTGACACCGTGGTGATCTCCGGTGCTGCCGGTGCCGTGGGTAGCATCGCCGGGCAGATCGCCAAGCTCAAAGGCTGTCGCGTGGTGGGGATCGCCGGTGGCGCCGAAAAGTGCAAGTTCCTGGTGGATGAGCTGGGCTTCGACGCCGCCATCGACTACAAAACTGAAGACGTGCCCGCCGCCCTCAAGCGCGAGTGCCCCAAAGGCGTGGACGTGTATTTCGATAACGTCGGCGGCGATATTCTCGACGCCGTGCTCAGCCGCCTGGCGCTCAAAGCCCGCGTAGTGATTTGCGGCGCAATCAGCCAGTACAACAACAAGGAAGCGGTCAAAGGCCCGGCCAACTACCTGTCATTGCTGGTCAATCGTGCGCGCATGGAAGGCTTTGTGGTTATGGACCACGCGGCGAACTTCGCGGCGGCGGGCCAGGAAATGGCCGGTTGGATGGCCCAGGGCAAGCTCAAGAGCAAGGAAGATATTGTCGAAGGGCTGGAGACATTCCCGGAAACGCTGATGAAGCTGTTCAATGGCGAGAACTTCGGGAAGTTGGTGCTCAAAGTCAGCTGACACACCACAAAAACAGATGTGGGAGCTGGCTTGCCTGCGATGCAAGCAACTCGGTCTTTAAGTGATACCGAGTTGATACTATCGCAGGCAAGCCAGCTCCCACATTTTTGCCGCTCTAAAAATCAGGCGATCTCGGCGACGACTGCTGCCAACGCCTTGGCAGGATCCGCTGCCTGGCTGATCGGACGGCCAATCACCAGATAGTCAGAGCCCGCATCCAGGGCCTGGCGTGGGGTCAGGATGCGGCGCTGGTCATCCTGGGCGCTGCCGGTAGGACGGATACCCGGTGTCACCAGTTGCAGCGAGGGGTGAGCGTTCTTCAGGGCCTGGGCTTCCAGGGCTGAGCACACCAGGCCGTCGAGGCCGGCTTTCTGCGCCAGGGCTGCCAGGCGCAACACCTGAACCTGCGGCTCGATATCCAGGCCAATGCCCGCCAGGTCCTCGCGCTCCATGCTGGTGAGCACGGTTACACCGATCAACAACGGTTTTGGGCCGCTGCGCTGTTCCAGCACTTCGCGGCAGGCGCTCATCATGCGCAGGCCACCGGAGCAGTGCACATTGACCATCCACACGCCCATCTCGGCCGCGGCTTTGACGGCCATCGCCGTGGTGTTGGGGATGTCATGGAATTTCAGATCCAGGAACACTTCGAAGCCTTTGTCACGCAGGGTGCCGACGATTTCCGCCGCGCAACTGGTGAACAGTTCCTTGCCGACCTTGACCCGGCAAAGCTTGGGGTCCAACTGGTCAGCCAGCTTCAGTGCGGCGTCACGGGTGGGGTAATCCAGGGCGACGATGATAGGAGTCTGGCAGACGGACATTGGAATGGGCTCTCAGGCAAGTCGAAATCGGCGCGGATTGTAGCGCAAGCAGCGCCGTTGCGGGATCCGATGATCGGTAAATACCGATCAAGCGCCCAATATAGGCGATTCAGGATGATTGTTTCAGCCCCGATACATTCACGACATGCCCTCAATACGCCGTCCGGCTAGCCTCGCGCACATGACCGCCCGCCCAGCACTTCCAGCCCTGGAACTGGGCGCCTATGCTGACAGCCACAACCAGGCAGATGACCTCGCTATGCATACCCCTTGCGACCCTGTAAACGAAGCGCCAAAAGACGCGGTGATCGCCGAAGACAAGCGCTGGAACACCCGCGCGCTGATTGTCGACGACGACGTACCGATCCGCGAACTGCTGATCGACTACCTGGCACGCTTCAATATCCTCGCCTCAGGCGTCACCGACGGCACCGCCATGCGCCAAGCCATGCAAGCGGAGACCTTCGATGTGGTGGTGCTCGACCTGATGCTGCCGGGCGAAGACGGGCTGACATTGTGCCGCTGGCTGCGCGCCGAGTCGGACATTCCGATCCTGATGCTCACCGCCCGCTGCGAACCCACAGACCGCATCATCGGCCTGGAACTGGGGGCAGACGACTATATGTCCAAGCCGTTCGAACCCCGGGAACTGGTCGCGCGTATCCAGACAATCCTGCGCCGGGTGCGTGATGACCGCACCGAACAGCGGGCCAATATCCGTTTCGACAATTGGCGCCTGAACAGCGTGCTGCGCCAGTTGGTGGCCGATGATGGCCTGGTGGTGCCGCTGTCCAACGCCGAGTTTCGTTTGTTGTGGGTGTTCATCGAACGCCCGCGCCGTGTGCTGAGCCGCGAACAGCTGTTGGACGCGGCCCGTGGGCGCTCTATCGAGGCCTTTGATCGCAGCATCGACTTGCTGGTGTCGCGCCTGCGTCAGAAGCTGGGGGATGACCCCAAGGCTCCGCAACTGATCAAGACCGTACGCGGCGAAGGTTACCTGTTCGACGCCCGGGATATCGGTTGATGCGCGCGCCCTTCAACACGCTGTTCGGGCGACTGTTCGGCCTGTTGCTGGTGGCGATTGTGCTGGCCCATGTGCTGGCGTTCTTCTGGTTCCACCACTACGGCCCGCCGCCACCACCCCGCGCGGCCTTCGTCGAACAACCAGATGGCAGCCTCACGCCCTTGCGCAAAGCGCCTCGCCCCTGGTTCGGCGGCCCGGTTGTGCCCCTGACATTTCAATTTATCTCGCTGATCATCGCTGCCTGGTACGGCGCCAAACTGCTGAGCCGGCCAATCCAGCGCCTGAGCGCAGCGGCCGAGCGCCTGAGCGTCGACCTCGACAGCCCGCCCCTGGTGGAAACCGGCCCTCGCGAAGCACGCCAAGCGGCCTCGACCTTCAACCTGATGCAAAAGCGCATCCGCGAACAAGTCAGCCAGCGCGCCCGCATGCTCGGCGCCGTCTCCCATGACCTGCGCACCCCCCTCTCGCGCCTCAAGCTGCGCCTGGAACAGATCGAAGACCCCAAGCTGCAAGGCCAGATGCGCCAGGACCTGGACGACATGATCGGCATGCTGGATGCCACCTTGAGCTACCTGCACGAACAGCGCACCAGCGAGACACGGCATTGGCTCGATGTACAGGCGTTGGTGGAATCCCTGAGTGAAAACGCCCAGGACCAAGGCCGCGACGTGCAGTTTGCCGGCACCTGTACGCCGTTGCAGGTACAGCCGATGGCCCTGCGTTCATGCCTGAACAATTTGATCGATAACGCCCTGCGCTATGCCGGCACCGCCCGGGTGGAACTGGCCGACAGCCGCGGTGCGTTGGTAATCCGGGTGATCGACCACGGCCCGGGAATCGCCGCCGATAAGCGCGAAGCGGTGTTCGAGCCGTTCTTTCGCCTGGAAGGGTCGCGCAACCGCAATTCCGGAGGGGTCGGTTTGGGGATGACCATTGCCAGGGAGGCCGTCGAGCGACTCGGCGGCCACCTGAGCCTGGAAGATACACCGGGCGGTGGGTTGACGGCGGTGATGTGGTTGCCGAGGGTTTAAGAAGGCAGTCGCACGACCTGCACCTGTGGGAGGCCAAAAATGTAGGAGCGAGCTTGCTCGCTCCTACAGAAGGCCAGTTATGTAGTCACCGATCAGTTACACGGTTTGTCTTCACGACGCACTTGCGCCTGGCTCGCGCTCCAGTCTGTCAACAGGCTGTAGGCCACCGCCAGCAACGTCGGGCCAATAAACAGGCCGATAAACCCGAACGCTATCAACCCACCAAACACACCCAACAGCACAATCACCAACGGCAGGTTGCCGCCACGGCTGATCAGGTACGGCTTGAGCACGTTATCCACGCCGCTGATCACGAACGTGCCCCATACGCCCAGGAATACCGCGTAGGTGTAGTCGCCCTTCCAAGCCAGCCACGCCGTAGCCGGAATCCACACCAGCGGCGGCCCCATGGGAATAAGGCTGAGCAGGAAAGTCACGATACCCAGCACCAGCGCGCCCGGTACGCCAGCGATCAGAAAGCCGATCAGGGCCAGCAGCGCCTGGGCCGCAGCGGTGCCGATCACACCATTGACCACCCGCTGCACCGTGCCGGCCACCAGTTCGATGTAATAGCCAGCGCGCTCGCCAATCAGGCGCTCCAACAGGCGGTGCACAAACATCGCCAGGCGCGGCCCGTCACGGTAGAAAAAGAATACGAAGACCAGGCTCAGGGTCAGCTCAAGAATGCCGCCGCCAATTTGCGCACTGCGCGCCAACAACCAATTGCCGACCTGACCCAGGTACGGCTTGATGCTCACCATCAGCGCCGCGCCTTGTTGATCAATGCTGTCCCAGGTCGCCACCAGGCGCTCGCCTACGAAGGGGATCGACCCCAACCAGGTCGGCGCCTCGGGCAAGCCGTCGACCTGGATGTCCTTGATGAGAGCCACCGCATCACGCACATGGTCAGCCAGGTTGAACCCAAGCCATACCAATGGCACCGCCACCAGCAACATCCACCCCAACGTCAGGATGCCAGCGGCCAGGGACTCTCGGCCGCCGAGCCAACGGGTGAGCAAACGCATCAGCGGCCAGCTGGCAAATGCCAGCACCGCGCCCCAGAACAGCGCCGACCAGAACGGCGCCATGACCCAGAAGCTGGCACCAAACAGCACCAGCAGCAGGATTTGCACCAGCAGGCGATCGTTATTGAGCATCGGGTATCTCGAAAAGAAGGCTGTAGGAAGAGAGCTTAGGCGAACGGCACGGGTCCGTTCGCCCTGTGGTGCTTAGCGTATCAGATGCAGATGCAGCCCTTGGGTTTCACCGGTGCCGGTTTCCAGACGGGCGGTGCGCACGCCCTTCTCCACCAGCGCCTGGCGCCAGGCCTCGGCCTGCGGCCCGCTCAGGCTCACGCGCAGGGTGGTGTCGAGGTTCAAGGCTCGGGATATCAAGGTCAGCCAGGTGTCGTCAGGCTCGGCGCCCAGCGCGGGAAAATCCAGCTCGCCGGTACTTTTGAGTTCCCGCAGCAGGGTCGCCGAGGTGGGCAGCAGCTCGCCCAAGGGCGCGCTGGCGTCGAGTTGCTCCACATGCAGGTAGGCGCGGCGGTTACCACGTGTGATCCCGTACAGCGCGACCAGGGAATTGTCCTGCGGGGCGGCCAGGCGTAGCAGCAGGTATTCCTGTTGGCCGTCGGCGCCCACCAGCTTGGCGTTGCCAAACACTTCGTTGGCCCACAGGCTGCTTTCGCCACAATCGCGGGCCTTGCACCAGAACAACAACTGCGCACCCTTGGCCTGCAAAGCTTCGCGCGTTGCGGTAAAGGCGGCGCTGGAGCTGTGTTCGGCGGGCAATTCATAGGTGATTGCAGTGGCTGGGCCGCGTGCGATGGCCTGGCCTTCATAACGTAACTGGCCGCTGATCTTGCGGATTGCGCCCATGGGGTAAATGCGTTCCTTGTCTTCAGCGGGGCGGTAATCGACGATTTGCGCATCAACCTGACGGGCTACCGCCGGTAGATCCTGGCTGCCAGGCAGATCGGCGGCAAATACCAGGGGGCTGAAACAACAAAGGCCCAGGGCACGGATACATCCTTTACCCAGGCTCATCGGATCAGTGAGCCCTGGCCAATGTTGGTCACAGCGATATCGAGTGTGTTCATGGTTGACTCCCTTTCAATCCGCCCAGCCTCGGCAGTTGACCCCGCCAAGTCAAGGCGTGGAGAAGAACCGATTGAAACAGTCTGCAACAAGAGCCGCACCGGGCTCGTCATTCAGGTGTAAATGATGGCCGCCTGGCAGCGTGGTAACCGTGAAGGGTAGCTGAGAAAGCAATTCGGAATGTTTCGCCAGCATGCCGTCAGCCGCGACCACCAACTGGGTAGGGCACCCTACCCTTCGCACGAAAGCCATGGCTTGTTCGTCGGTCAGGCGCATCGGCGACGCCAGGGTCAGGCGGCTATCGCTGCGCCAGGTGTAACCGCCTGGTACGGGCATCAAACCGCGCTGGGCCAGGAGCTGCGCTGCTTCACGGCTGACCGCGACCACGCCTTTCATCCGCGCCTCGACCGCTCGATCAAGGCTGTTGTAGACCGGCTTGCGCTTGTCCTGCAGGCTCAATTGCGCCTGCAACGCCATGCCCAGGCGCTCGGCCGCGTTCTCGCCACTGGCGGTCGGTGGGATCACGCCGTCAATCAGGCCCAGGTGTGTCACCCGCTCCGGCAAGGCCCCGGCCAATACCAGAGAGACGATGGCGCCCAGGGAGTGGCCAAGTAATGCAAAACGTTTCCAGCCCAGTTGCTCAGCCACCTGCAGCACGTCATAGACGTAATCCCACAAGGCATAACCGGCGCCAGCCGGGCGATGCGCCGAATGCCCATGCCCCGCCATGTCCAGGGCGACGATGCGCAACCCTCGCAGCTTGGGCGCCAGGCGCGCAAAGCTGTTGGCGTTGTCCAGCCAACCATGGAGGGCAATTACCGGCAGGCCGTCCTCGGGCCCGAACAGATGCGCGGCCAGTTCGATGTGCGGCAGGCTCAGGCGTACCTCTTCGACGGGCGTACTCATGCGCAACTGCGCTCACGGGCCTGCCAGCGGGCGAACAGGGTCTTGATCAAGGCAGCAGTGTCCTGAGGGCGTTCGAGGGGAAACATATGGCCGCCGGGCATGGTGAGCATTTCGCCCATGGGCAAGCGGTCAACACCGCTGGCATGGTGACGCATCACCACCCGGCTCTGGCGGCCACGCACCACGGCCAGCGGCACCTTCAACTGGCGCACCTGGCCCGGGCTGGTGTGGGGCACGCCGCGATAGATGCTGATTTCGGTGGCTGGGTCGAACCGCAGGCGCAGGCGATCGCCCACTTGCTGCAGGCCATGTTGCAGGTACGCGTCAAAGCAATCGGGGTCAAAGCCACGGAACAGGGTCTTGCCGGCGAAATAGCTGCGCGCGGTGTCCAGGTCGGTGAATTCTTCGCGCCGGCCAAGCGTGCGCCCAGCCGGGGTGAGTCGGTCGATAAAACCAAAGCGCTTGGCAGCGCGGATCACCCAGCGGTCTGCGCGGGTGAGCACCGGCGAATCCAGCATCACCACGCCCCGGTACAGGTGCGGGCAGCGCATGGCCGCGTGTAAATGCAGCACGCCACCCAGGGAATGGCCCACGCCCCATACCGGCTCTGGCTGCTGCTCCAGATGATGGATCAGCTCGTCCACCAGGTTCTGCCAGTTATCATCCACCGGGAACCTGGGGTCGTGACCATGCTGCGGCAGATGTGCCACCGCATATTCCGGGGCCAGGGCGGCAAACAGCTTGCCGTAGGTGGCCGAAGGGAAGCCATTGGCGTGGGTAAAAAACACGTGCTGCGACATACAGGTTCCATCAACAAAAACAGAGGGGGATTGTCACCATGCCCGGCCTCTACAGCAATGACTGTAACTGCCAGGAATGATGACACTCACGCCACGCCTATCGCGCCGGCGGTTGTTCACCCAGCGGCACCACGGCCATGGTCAGCCGCGAGACACAACTGGCCTTGCCCTCGTCGCTGCTCAGGCGGATGTCCCACACCTGGGTAGTGCGCCCGATATGAATAGCCTTGGCCACCGCCGTCACCCGGCCGCTGCGCACGCCGCGCAGGTGGTTGGCGTTGACCTCCAGGCCCACGCAATAGAACTTGCTTGCATCAATGCACAAGTAGGCGGCCATGGAGCCGACACTTTCGGCCAGCACCACCGAGGCGCCGCCGTGCAGCAGGCCGTAGGGCTGATGGGTGCGGTGGTCGACCACCATGCTGGCGGTAAGGGATTCGTCGTCGAAGCTTTCGAAACGAATATCCAGCATTTCACCGATGGTGTTTTTCTGGATCGCGTTGAGGTGTTCGATATTCGGTTGGGTACGCCACAGGCTCATACGGTTGTCCTTGTTGGTTTTATTACGGCCCTAATCCTGCCACAAAACGGTTTCGGCGCGTGCGCTCCATGCTTGCAATTGTGGCCCGTACGTCGACTCGATCACGTTGCGTTTGATCTTCAAGGTCGGCGTGAGAAAACCGTTTTCCACCGCCCATTGGTCTTTCACCACCACCAATTGCCCCATGCGTTCGTGCTTGTCCAGGCCTGCGTTCACCTGTGCCAGCCAGCGTTCAAGACCACCGCCGAGGGCTTGGCGGTCCTCGCCGGGTGCCGACAACACGCACAGCCCTATCGGCGCACTGAGCCCCTCGCCGACCACACACACCTGTTCAATACGTGCATGTTCGGCCAGGCGGTTTTCAATCGGCGCCGGGGCTACGTATTTGCCTTTGCTGGTCTTGAAGATTTCCTTGAGACGTCCGGTCAGGCGCAGGCGACCGTCCGCGTCCTGCTCGCCCTTGTCACCCGTCCGCAGGAAGCCATCTGCGGTGAGCGTATCCGCGGTTTTCTGCGGGTCCTTGAAGTAGCCCAACATGGTCGCGCCACTGTGTACCTGCACTTCGCCTGACGGGTCGATACGCACTTGCACGCCTGGGCAGGGCTGGCCGATCCAACCGAGCGTTTGCCCACCTGGGCGACACACATGGGAATAGCCGCAGTTTTCGGTCATGCCGTACACCTCCAGCACATCCAGGCCCAGGCGCTGATACCAACGCAGCAACGCCTCGGGCACCGGCGCGGCGCCGGACAGGGCGATGCGCAGCGCATCCAGCCCCAGGCCGGCGAGAATTTTATGGCCGACGCGTTTGCCGATAAAAGGCAGGCGTAACAGGGTATCGAGGCGTTTTTCCGGGATTCTGGCGTAGACGCCCAGTTGGAATTTGGTCCAGATGCGCGGCACGCCAAACAAGGCCGTCGGCCGCGCCCTGCGCAGATCGGTGAGGAAGGTTTCCAGGCTCTCGGCGAAAAAAACGGTTTGCCCGGTATAGATCGACGCCATTTCTACAAACATCCGCTCCGCCACATGGCACAGCGGCAGGTACGACAGCAACCGGTCGCCCTCCCCCAGGCCAAACAGCTCAGTACCGCCCGAGGCAGCAAACCCCAAGGCGCCGAAACTGTGCATCACCCCTTTAGGCAGGCCGGTCGTACCGGAGGTGTAGATGATAGTGGCCAGGCTGGCGGCATCCGGTAGCGGGTTGTCCTGGATCGGTGAACAGGCTTGCAGGTCCGCCCAACTGAAATCGAAAGTCTCTTCAGGAGGGCACAGCGGCAAGCTGATAGTCGGCACACCCACAGGAACGCCAGGCGCCATCGCCGACCAATCATCCAGCTTGCCGATCAGCGCCAACCGCGCCTGCGAGTGAGTCAGCACATGGGCGACTGAGTCCGCGGTGAGGTTGGGATAAAGCGGCACCGACACATGCCCAGCCATCCAGATCGCCAGGTCGGCGATGATCCAGTGGGCGCAGTTTTTTGAAATCAAGGCAATATGCGAGCCCTGGGGCAACTCCCGCGCGCGCAGCCAGTGCGCGGCGCAACGAGCCTGGTGGCCGACCTCGCCCCAGGTGAGGGCCTGCACCTCACCGCCGCCGATGGGCTGAACGAGGAAGACTTTGCGCGGGTGCCGCGCTTCACGCTCGAAGAAGACCTGCAACGGCAAACGAAAAGCGACAGGCATGGGACGCGCTCCTTTGTGATCCGAGATACAGCCAACCAAGCACTTGCTTGGTTGACTGTATAGCACAGACGAAGGAAACGGCCTGCCGCTAACCACGATGCGAAGCGAGACGCTCTTGATCTGCTCTTGATCTTAGGCGCCCCCCAAATCACTGGCGGATTACGGGCACACCGAGCCTGGGCGAGGTGCCGAGTGGTGGGGCAAGAGCCCTTTGGTTACTTTGGGCTGGGCCGGCATTCCGGCTTTGCCAAAGTGACCCGCCGTTCAGGGCGGAACCCTAAGTGGCCGTTACCGCAGGAATGGATATGTACTCGGTATAACGGTGTCGACTGTGACGCCGTCTTCGCGAGCAAGCCCGCTCCCACAGTGGAATCGTTGGGGCGTCAGCGAGATAGGCGTCGGCTGGCAGGCCGCCTTCGCAGGCAAGCCAGCTCCCACAATTGGATCGCGGGGCGTCAGCGAGATAGGCGCCGGCTGGCAGGCCGTCGCGGGAGCAAGCTCCCTCGCCACAGCGTCGCACGATGCCTAAGGATTCTTCACATCCACCAGACTCATCAAGCCAGCCAACGGAAAGTCACCCTCAAGCTCCGCCAGGCTGGCCGTGTACATCGGCTGTGGCTGGCGCTGATGCCCATGCTGCAGAAAACTGATCAGGCTACCCACCAGCGGTTGGTGGCTAACCAACAGCACGTCGTCGTCGGTGTCGAGTTTCTCCAGCACTCGCTGGACATCCCCATCGGGCGTCAACCACGGCACCGTGCAGATATCAGGCTCAAACCCCAGCACATCGCGCACCAACTGCGCCGTCTGCTGCGCCCTAACATAAGGGCTGGCAATGATGGCGCCCAAGGGCTGGCCAATCAGGTGCGCAGCACTGCGCAATACTTCAGCACGCCCATGCTCGGTAAGGTTGCGCTCGGCGTCCGTGCGCGCATGCGCTTGGGCCTCGCCGTGACGCAGAATCCATACTTTCATAGCTTCGGCTCTTCATCACGCACCGGGTGCGGTGCCGGCGGTACGCTGTGGGCCGCTTCGCCTTCGGGGGCGCGTGGGGTTGGCCAATCGGCGAACGGCCAGGGCTTTTGTTCGGTGTGGAAGCTGCCGAAGCGGCCAATCTGCGCCAGGAACTGGCTGAGGCTGTCGCCAAAGTTCATCAGGCCCAGGTTCGGTGCGCCGTAGATCAGCCGGTAAACCAATTGCACCACCACCAGCGCACCGAGCAGGAATTGGGCTACCTGCCACACCAGCGCAAACACCAGCATCCACAGGATGCGCAAGACAATCGACTCGTATGGGGGGGCAGCTTTGGGATCGTTCATGACGCGTTCCTCAGTTGAAACCACTGGTGGAAATAAAGTCGACATCGGTCTTGGGCTCGGCCCGCATCAGCAGCTCGATGACCTGGTTCAGGGTGCGCCCTTCGAACAGGATCGCATGCAGGCCGGCGACCAGCGGCATGTACACGCCCACTTCCTGGGCCTTGGCCTTCAAGACCTTGAGGGTGTTGACCCCCTCGGCCACTTCGCCCAGACGCGTCACCGCTTCCTCCAGGCTCAGCCCTTGGCCCAAGGCGAACCCGACCTGGTAGTTGCGGCTTTTGGGCGAAGAACAGGTGACGATCAAGTCCCCTACGCCCGCCAGGCCGAGGAAGGTCATCGGGTTGGCGCCCTGGTTCACCGCAAAACGTGTCATCTCGGCCAGTGCGCGGGTAATCAGCATGCTCTTGGTGTTTTCGCCCATGCCCAGGGCCACGGCCATGCCAGCAATGATCGCGTAGACGTTTTTCAAGGCCCCGCCCAATTCGACGCCGAAGCGATCGCCGCTGGCGTAGACCCGGAAGGTACGGCCGTGCAACACGGCCTGGACGCGCTCGCACAAAGCCTCGTCCTCACTGGCGACCACGGTGGCGGTCAACGCGTGCTCGGCGACTTCCCGCGCAAGGTTTGGCCCGGACAGCACGCCAATGCGCGCCTGAGGGGCGATTTCGGTGAGGATTTCACTCATCAACTTGAAGGTGTGGGCTTCGATGCCCTTGGTCAGGCTGACCAGTAACTTGCCGGCCAAGCGTTCGGCGTGTGGCGCCAGTACCGAGCGCAAGGCGCTGGAAGGCAGCGCGACAAAGCACAGGTCGCAGGCCGTGAGGGTTTCCAGCAGGTCGGTCACCGGCTCGACGGCGGGATGAATCTTGATACCTTTAAGGTAACGAGGGTTTTCGCGATGCACGCGAATGGCTTCGGCCTGCTCGGGGTCGCGCATCCACTGGCGCACCGCGTGACCGTTCTCGGCCAGCAGGTTAGCCACGGCGGTACCAAAACTTCCGCCTCCCAGGACCGCAATAGGGCGCTGTTCAGTCATATGCAATCCGTTAATCCATACCAGTGGCGATGGCGGCATTATACGGGGCGCCCCGCTTGCGGCCAGCCCCCGTATCAATTCGCGCGAGTCAGAAAATGCCAGAGGCGTGCGAAGTAAATGCAAGTCCGACGACTGGCAAACAGCCGCACCTCGGTTAACATGGGCGGCTATCCGCAATTAACAAGGCCGTGCCGTGTATCTGGGCCCTCCTCCTCGCTCATCATTGTTGTTGGTGCTGTTGTGCGCTACCTGCGCGCAGGCCGACGATCTGTTCCTCGACAGCCAGCCGCTGCCGCAGGTCTTGACCGCCACGCGTCTCAAGCAATCGGCCGCCGCCGTGCCCGGCAGCATGACGGTGATCGACAGTGAGCTGATCAAGGCCAGCGGTGCCCGGGACATCTCGGAACTGCTGCGGCTGGTCCCGGGGATGATGGTCGGCTACACCAGCGGCAACCAGGCGTCGGTGAATTACCATGGCACCAGCGCCAGTGACGCACGGCGCATGCAGGTGCTGATCGACGGTCGCTCGGTCTACCGCGCCGGCCTGGCCACGGTGGATTGGAGCGATATCCCAGTGGCCATGGAGGACATCGAGCGCATCGAGGTCTTTCGCGGCCCCAACACCGTCAGCTACGGTGCCAATGCGCTGATGGCGGTGGTGAATATCCTCACCCGCTCGCCAGCCAACAGCCACGGCTCGCGGGTAAAGGTCATCCGTGGCGAGCGTGGCATCAATGACTTCTATGCCAGCCAGGGTGTGGGCTGGGAGACCGGCGATTTGCGCTTGTCTCTGTCCGGGCAACAGGACGATGGTTTTGACAGCGACGCGGTCGGCGCCGACCGCCGTGACGGGCGTCGTCTCAACCGTTTCAGTCTGGCGGTGAGCCAGGCCTTGAACGCGCAACAAAGTCTCGATTGGCAACTGAACGTCAAGGAAGGCACCAACCAGCGCCCTTATACCTACACCCCGGTGTTTGCCGGAATTACCGAAGGCGGCACCAATTCCGATGTCACCGCCAAGGACTACGCAGGCTCCCTGCGCTGGAACTTCGACTTCAACCCCGACCACAGCCTGTATATCCAGGGCTCGGCACAGCAATGGGACCGCAAGCAAATCTGGAAAGCCTGTGACGCCAAGGCCTCGTTCAGCCCTGAACTGACCCAGTTATGGCAGCTCAACCCCAACTATGCCGAATTGCTGGCACGGCACATGGACACCTACAGCCAAGGCTCCGCCCCACCGGGTAACGCCGCCGAACAGGCCTTGGCCAACCAGGTGCTGGACCAGTGGCGCAACGGTGCCAACCAAAGCGTGTGCGGCGATATCGACCAGAGCACCCGCGAAAGCCGCTACGACGTGGAAATCCAGGACACGCTCAGCCTCTCCGACAGCCTGCGCCTGGTCAGCGGTATGAATTACCGCTATGACCGCGCCGACTCCGAAACCTACTTCAATGGCACCCTGGACGACACCACCTGGCGCCTGTTCGGCCACCTGGAATGGCGCGCCAGCGAGCACTGGCTGCTGCAAGGTGGCGCCATGTACGAAGACACTCACCTGAGCGGCAACTCGCTCACGCCGCGTGTGGCGGTCAATTACCTGATCAATCCTCGCCACGGCTTGCGCGCGGTGTACTCCGAGGCAATCCGCTCGCCGGACATGTTCGAGAACAACGTCAATTGGAGCTACCGCGTCACCAATCTCAGCTCCCCGACCTACGGGCAAAACGCCGGTCAATATTTTGTCGTGACGCGCGGCCCTGGCAACCTCGACAAAGAGTTGATGCGCTCGCGCGAACTGGGCTACAACGGCTTCTTTGCCGAGCTGGGGCTGAATGTCGACGTGAAGCTGTTCTATGACGAAATCACCGACATGATCAGCTCGCCGCTGCGCAACAACCAATACATCGCCAGCAACGCCAACAGCTCGCGTTTTAGCGGTGCCGAGTCGCAGTTCGACTGGCGCGTGAGTGACGCCGACCGCCTGCGCCTGACCTATGCTTATGTAGACGCCACCTCCAGCAACCCGCTGGACAAAGCGCAAACCGCGCGTAACAGTGGCTCGGCCGGTTGGCTGCGTGAGTGGGGCCAGGGTTGGTCCAGCGCCTTGTTCTACTATGGCGACGACGCTCTCAACCAATATCGCTTCCAGCGGGTCGACCTGCGGGTGGCCAAGCGCATTGCCGTAGGCAAAGCCAATGTGGAGCTGGCGGGCATGTTGCAGCAACGCCTGGATGACCAGCCCACCACCTGGGCCGACAACAACTACGACCATCGCCACGTTCTCTACTTCAGCGCCGAGCTGGACTTCTGACATGGCCGACCAGTCACGGATGACCCTCTTGTTGGTTTCACGGTTTTGGCGCCGCGGCCTGCTGCTCGCCTGCCTGTTGCTGACAGCGCCGGCGTGGAGTGCCGACATTCTGCTGACGGCCGCCGAAGACAGCGCCGGCGTGCGCGCTTTTACCCAGGCCCTTGCCCAACAACGCCCCGAAGACCAGGTCAGCTTCACGCCACTCAAGCAGTTGCCAGCGCCCAGTCACCTGCCTGCCAGCACACGCCTGATTCTCCTTGACCTGCCGGGTCTGGACTGGCGCCTGCAGGATGCTCAGGGGCCATCAACCCTTGTGCTGCGCATCAGCCGCCTGCAGGCCCGACAACGCCTGGGCAATTCCCACCCGGCAAAAATCAGTCTGCTATGGAGCGACCCGCCGCTGGAGCGTCAGCTGCGCCTGATCGCCAATATCCTGCCCCAGGCCCGGCGCGTCGGCGTGCTGTACGGCGTCGATAGCGAATTCCTGCTGCGCGAACTGATCCAGTTCGCCAAACCCATGGGCCTGGAAATCATGCCCCAGCCATGGGACAACACCAGCGACAGTCGCCCGCTGCAAACCCTGTTCAAAAACAGCGACGTGCTACTGGGCCTCGACGATCCGCAGCTGTACAACCCCAAGACCGTAAAAAACCTGTTGCTGAGCAGCTACGCCCAACAACTGCCGTTGGTGGGGCCCAACGCTGGGTTTGTGCGGGCCGGCAGCCTGGCCAGCACCTACAGCGATCAATCCGATTGGCTCGCGGTGCTGGACCAACTGCTGGACCAGCCGCCGGCCAGTTGGCCCAGCACGCTCTACCCGCAGCACTTCAAAGTCGTGGGCAACCCACAAGTCGCGCGCTCACTGGGCATCGAACAGGTCGATGAAATCGCCGTTGCCGCCCGCCTGGCCGAAGGAGAACAACGCCCATGACCTTGCGCCGTCGTTGGGATATCAACACCCGCACCCAGCTCATTACCCTGGGCCCCGCGCTGCTGTTGACCCTGCTGCTCATCACCTTCTTCACCTTCGTGCGCATCCAAGACTTGCGCCAGGAGCTGGACCACACCGGTCAATTGATCGCCAACCAGCTGGCGCCTGCCACTGAGTACGGCGTGATTTCCGGCAACAACGATGTGCTTGAAACCCTGCTACGTGCGACCTTGGCCACACCCCATGTGCGCTTCCTGGAGATCCAGGACAGCGCCGAGAACATCTTGGTGTATGTGGAGCAGCCGTCCGAGCGGCATGACCGTTCGCTGTCGGTGAAGGTGTTCCAGGCACCGATCCGCCTGCAACACATCCAGCTCAACAATGACTTTTTCCAGGACAACCTCAGCGAACCCAAGGCACCCCGCGCGGACTACCTGGGGCGGGTGATTGTGGGCATGTCCAACGACGCTTTCAGCCAGCGCCAGCAGGAAATCCTGTTCAAGGCAGGGGTCCTGGCGCTGTTTGCCCTGCTGTTTACCTTCCTGCTGGCGCGACGCTTGTCGGCCAGCCTGTCACAGCCGATCAGCGCCATGGGGCACGCGGTCAAGGCCATCCAGCAAGGCGATTACAAGACACCACTGCCCATCGTCGATGACTCAGAATTGGGCGACCTCTCGCGGCATATCAACAACCTGGCCGAGGGCCTTCAACAGGCCAGTCGCGAACAGCAACAAGCCATGGCCCAGTTGATCCAGACCCGTGAAGAAGCCGAGCGGGCGAACAACGCCAAGTCGGATTTTCTGGCGATGATGAGCCACGAACTGCGCACGCCCATGAACGGCGTGCTGGGCATGCTGCAACTGCTGGAAACCACGGAGATGACCGAGGAGCAGACCGAGTACGCGGCGCTGGCGTGCGAGTCCACCGAGCATTTGCTCAAGGTGATCAATGACATCCTCGATTTTTCACGCATTGAACGCGCCGCCCTGGAACTGGAACATATTCCGTTCAACCTGGCCGATCTGATCAACAGCTGCGCCCAGGCTTTCCAGCACAGCGCCCAGCAGCGCGGGCTGAGCCTGGAACTGCCCATTCCCATGGGCATGGAGGCTCTGCGTGTACGCGGCGACCCGACGCGGATCCGCCAGATTCTGGTGAACCTGATCGGCAATGCATTGAAATTTACCGAACATGGCAGCGTGACCGTGGAGCCCCACTGGCAAACCCTGGACCATGAGTTGGTGTGGTTCACCTGCACCGTACGCGACAGCGGTATCGGTATTTCCGCCGAACGCCTGGATTTGATGTTCGATGCATTCCAGCAGGCAGACAGCTCCATTTCCAGGCGTTACGGTGGCACGGGCCTGGGCCTGCCGATTGCGCGCACCCTGGCCGAACGTATGGGTGGCACCTTGCGCGCCCAGAGCGAAGAAGGTCGAGGTTCAGTGTTCACCTTGGAGATTCCGCTGGCCATTGACCAGCAGCATGCCCCGGTCACCGCACCTGACGCGCTTGGCAAAGCCAGCGCCGGCGATGGGCGCCACGTGCTGTTGGTAGAGGACAACCCGGTCAACCGCACCGTGGTCGAAGCGATGCTGCGCAGCCTGGGTTTTGAAGTCAGCCTGGCCACGGACGGCGCCGAGGCGATCCGCAGCGCCGAGAGCCTGATTTTCACCGCTATCCTGATGGATTGTCGCCTGCCCTTGATCGACGGCTACGAAGCCACACGGCAGATTCGCCAACTGCCCGGTTGCGCCGATCTGCCGATCATCGCCCTGACGGCCAACGCCTTGCAGGGCGATCGCGAAGCCTGCCTGGCAGCCGGAATGAACGATTACCTGGCCAAGCCGTTCAAACGCACGGATTTGCAGCAAATCCTGCAGCGCTGGGTGCAATAGCGCCGCGCCATCAGCCAACTGCGACTGGCGTGAAAGACGAAAGTGCGGCAGTCTTAGGCACCCGAACGGGCTGATAAACAGGCCCGGTTTAAAATTTCAGTGAACAAGTGTACATTCAGTGCCTTGCCGCTGTGACTTTCACTACAACGCAATAGTCTATGTGTAGGCTGCCGCTATGAGGCATGAACGCTTCATTCGGTTCGGGAAGATTTGCCCTACCCTGCCGCATGGGATTATTGAGGAGCTCGCATGACCAAACAAAACGCCTTTACTCGGGAAGACCTGCTGCGCTGCAGTCGCGGTGAGCTGTTCGGCCCAGGTAACGCGCAACTGCCCGCCCCGAACATGCTGATGGTGGATCGCATCACCCATATCAGCGAAGAGGGTGGCAAGTACGGCAAAGGTGAATTGGTCGCCGAGCTGGATATCACCCCTGACCTGTGGTTCTTCGCTTGCCACTTCGAAGGCGACCCTGTGATGCCAGGTTGCCTGGGCCTTGACGCCATGTGGCAACTGGTTGGCTTCTACCTGGGCTGGCAAGGCCTGCCGGGCCGCGGTCGCGCCCTGGGTTCGGGCGAAGTGAAGTTCTTTGGCCAGGTACTGCCGAGCGCCAAGAAAGTCACCTACAACATTCAAATCAAGCGCGTCCTCAAGGGCAAGCTGAACCTGGCCATCGCCGACGGTTCGGTGACTGTCGACGGTCGCGAGATCTATACTGCCGAAGGCCTTCGGGTCGGCGTATTTACTTCCACTGACAACTTTTAAGGGTTATCCGCATGCGCCGCGTCGTTATCACTGGTCTGGGCATCGTTTCTTGCCTGGGCAATGACAAAGAGACCGTCACCGCTAACCTGCGTGCAAGTCGCCCTGGCATCCGCTTCAACCCGGAATATGCCGAAATGGGTCTGCGTAGCCAGGTTTCCGGCTCCATTGACCTGCCCCTCGAAGAACTGATCGATCGCAAGATCTATCGCTTCGTCGGCCACGCTGCCGCCTACGCCTACCTGGCCATGAAAGACGCGATCGCCGACTCCGGCCTGGGCGAAGACCAGGTTTCGAACGTACGCACCGGCCTGATCGCCGGCTCCGGCGGCGCATCGACCCTCAACCAAATGGAAGCGCTGGACATCCTGCGCGAAAAAGGCGTGAAGCGCGTCGGCCCTTATCGTGTCACGCGGACCATGGGCAGCACCGTTTCCGCCTGCCTGGCTACGCCATTCCAGATCAAGGGCGTGAACTACTCGATCTCCTCCGCATGCGCCACCAGCGCCCACTGCATCGGGACTGCCGTTGAGCAGATCCAACTGGGCAAGCAGGACATCGTATTTGCCGGCGGCGGTGAAGAAGAGCATTGGAGCCAGTCGTTCCTGTTCGACGCCATGGGCGCATTGTCCACCCAGTACAACGAAACCCCAGAAAAAGCCTCCCGCGCCTACGACGCCAAGCGTGACGGTTTCGTCATCGCCGGTGGTGGTGGCATGGTGGTGGTCGAGGAGCTGGAACACGCCCTGGCCCGTGGCGCCAAGATCTACGCGGAAATCGTCGGCTACGGCGCGACGTCCGACGGCTACGATATGGTTGCGCCAAGCGGTGAAGGCGCCATCCGCTGCATGCAGATGGCAATGTCCACCGTCGATACCCCAATCGACTACCTGAACACTCACGGCACTTCGACCCCGGTCGGCGATGCCAAGGAAATGGAAGGCGTGCGCGCGGTATTTGGCGACAAGGCTCCGAAGATCAGCTCCACCAAGAGCCTGTCGGGTCACTCCTTGGGCGCCGCTGGCGTTCACGAAGCGATCTATTGCCTGCTGATGATGGAAGGCAACTTCATGGCCGGCTCGGCCAACATCGACGAGATTGATCCGGTTGTGGCCGATATGCCAATCCTGACCAAGACCGTTGAAAACGCCAAGATCGACACCGTGATGAGCAACAGCTTTGGTTTTGGTGGCACCAATGCCACCTTGGTACTCAAGCGCTGGCAGGGCAAGTAAGCTCGCAGGTTGATCACACGAAAAAGCCCCGACTGGTTCGGGGCTTTTTTTTTGCGTTTGATTTGAAACCGCGTCGCCTTCATCACAGGCAAGCCAGCTCCCACGTTCGACCGCGTTCATCCTGAAGGAATACGGTCCAGTGTGGGAGCTGGCTTGCCTGCGGCTGGGCCACCCCGGTTCCCCGCCCTACACCGAAAACCGCGCCACCATCGAATTCAGATCCACCGCCAACCGCGACAACTCCTGACTCGCTGCACTGGTCTGGTTGGCCCCGGTCGATGTCTGGTGCGCGAGGTCGCGGATATTCATCAGGTTACGATCCACCTCCCGAGCCACCGCCGCCTGCTGCTCCGACGCGCTGGCAATCACGAGGTTGCGTTCGTTGATCAAGGTGAATGCCGAGGCAATCTCTTCCAGGGCCATGCCCGCCGATTTGGCGAGATCCAATGTAGAGCGCGCCCGTGTATTGCTCTGCTGCATCGAGCTGACAGCCTGGTCGGTGCCCTGCTGAATCCCGCTGATCATCTGCTCGATTTCCTGGGTCGACTGTTGCGTGCGATGGGCCAAGGCCCGCACTTCATCGGCTACCACCGCAAACCCGCGCCCGGCATCCCCCGCTCGCGCCGCTTCAATCGCCGCGTTCAGTGCCAGCAAGTTGGTTTGCTCGGCAATCGAGCGAATCACATCCAGCACTGTGCTGATGCCATAGACCTTTTGCGCCAGCGCTTCGACCTGGGTCACATTGGCGGTCACATCGGTCGCGAGGGCTTCAATCGACACCACCGTCTGCTGCACCTGCTCACGCCCTTGCTGGGCAATCCGGTCGGATTCGCGAGATGCCTGGGACGTGGCCACGGCATTGCTCGCCACCTCCTCCACCGCCACCGTCATCTGATTGACTGCCGTGGCCGCCTGTTCGATTTCCTGGTTCTGCTGGTGTAAACCACGGGTCGCATCCTCGGTGACGCAACTGAGCTCTTCGGAAGCCGACGCCAATTGGTTCGACGATTCTGATATGCGCCGGATAGTGTCGCGCAAGCTCTCCTGCATGCGTTTGAGCGCCTGTTGCAAGCGCGCCGGCTCGTCGCTGCCACTGAGCCTGATGTCGCCCGTCAAGTCGCCACTGGCAACGCCCTGGGCCACTTTCAACGACTGTGCCAGCGGCAGCACGATGCTGCGTGTCAGCCACACCGCCAGGCCAATCGTGACCAACGCCGTGACGCCAATCATGGTCATCACCCAGACCCGCGACTGGCTGAACACCTGCTGTGCCAGCCGGGCGGCCTCGTTGGCGCTGGACTTGTTCAGATTGACCAAGTCACGCAGCGTCACGGCCATCTGGTCAGCCATCTGATTCATTTCGCCATTGACCACCGCAATGGCCTCCTCCAGCCGATTGGCCTTGGATAAGCCCACCACCTGCTCCTGGCGTTGCAGGTACTGCTGCTCCTCGACCTTGAAGCGATCAAACAGCACGCGCTCCTCAGGCAAGACGATCAATGCCTCGTACACGCCTTCAGCGTGGTGCAAACCGGTTTTGATCTCGGCAATTTTCTGCTCGTTCTGCGCCACCGCCTGGGGGTCGCGGTTGACCAGCAAGCGCAACGTCAGCGCCCGAATGCGCAACACATCCTGGTTCATCTCCCCCACCGCCATCACGCTGGGCAGCCAGTTGGTCTCCACCTGGTCCGACTGCTGGCGCATATTGGCCATCTGCAACAGGGCAAAGCCGCCCAAGACGAACACCATCAACGCCAGCACACCAAAGCCCAGGCCAGCGCGAGGGGCGATATTCAAACTGCGGATATTCATGCCAGGGTTCCTTCCAAAAGTACTGCATCCACCTGCAGCGGGTCTCTTGGACGTTATCGGCACCTCAGGTCATTGGCGTAAGATCAAAACGCGATATCAAGGCGCGTCGCCATCGCGATGCGGCTTGGGCAGGATGGCGAGGAAGTTGTCGCGCGCAACCTTGTGGGCAACGTCTTCGGGCAACGCATCGAGGAAAGGATCGAAACGGCGCATCTCCTTGCCCAACTTATTGAAGCGCCCCACAACATCGGAGCCGAGCATGAAGCGATCCGGGAAGCGCTCCACCAGCGCAACCCATTGCGACCGTGGCTTGCCGGCGTCATCCAGCAGATAGGGCGTGAGCATGCTCCAGGACAGGTCGATATACAGGTTGGGGTACGCCTCAAGCAGGCGCGTCAGGGTAGGCAACAAAAAGTCCATCTGCACCTGATGACGGTGAATTTCCTTGCTGGTACCGGCATGGGCCCAGATAAAACGCGTGTGCGGGTGATTGCGTAACGGCTGCTCGACTTCCGCCAGGTACAGCGGGTTGCGCTCACGTTTGGAGGTGATGTTGGAGTGCAGCATCACCGGCAGGTCGTTTTCGGCCGCCAGGTGATAGATGCGCGTCATGGCTTCGTTATTGGCGCGCGGGGTGTCACCGGAGGTCAGGGCGGTAAGGTCATCGTGCCGGGTGAACACTTCACCGATGCCCTGCCACAGCCCTGGGTTGAGGTCGAGCATACGCTGGATGTGGGCGGCGGAGTTTTTGTCGTTGGGATTGAAACCGGCGAGGAAGGGATGAAAGTGCTGGCGTTGCTCGGGGGAAAGTTTATTGACCGCCGCCGCGACGATCACATCCGTGGCGCTGTACCAATAGGCATCGGCGTCGTCACCGGCGTAGTAGCGCGGGCGCTTGGGCTCGTCTTCGTGCCATTTCTTGGCCACGGGAATCCCGGAAATCATGACGTGCTCAATACGGTTGTCCGCCATGGCCTTGAGCAGCTTGTCCATGCCTGCGGTTTCCTGGAAAAAATCCACGTAATGCAGGTGCGCGTCGCTGTAGGCATAGTCACGGGCCTGCGCGACAAGGCTGCTGGCGGCGAGCAACAAGGCAAGACTCAGGCGGGCTCCAGACACGGTAAAACCTCAATAAGGGTTGATACGGGTAGACCTTGCGCCAGCCTTCAGGGTTCAGCATGGAAAAAACCGGAACACTGGGGTGCCAGCATGCTCTATAACTGCATGACCTTCATCCTGCGCCCTTATGAGGTTTGCCATGCCTGTTACCGTTAATACGCTGAACGCTGAAAACTTCCGTCACAGCGTGAATATCAATAATCACGAGCTGTTTACCGACCTGCCCAAGAGCCTGGGCGGTGACGATTCGGCACCCTCCCCCCACGATTATTTCGATGCTGCGCTGGCGTCGTGCAAAGCTTTGACCGTGAGGCTCTACGCGCAGAAAAAAGATATCCCGCTGACCGGCGTGACCGTGGAGGTCACTCACGACAGCGACGAAGAGCAAAAGGGTAAATACAAACTCAACGTCAAGCTGACCCTCAAGGGCGTACTCACCGACGCCCAGCGCGATGAACTGCATCGCGTGGCCGATAAGTGCCCGGTACATAAGCTGATGACCACCGCCGAAATCACTATCGAGACGAAATTGTCGGAAGGCGCCTTCAGCCAATAGCCCCAACTTCCCATCGAGCGGGTTATGCTCAAAGCATCCAACCCGCTCAGACTGGGATGCCCATGACCACCCTCACCGTGATTCGCCCTCGCCCCGAAGATGTAGAAGGCCAGCCTATCCTGCGGCCCCTGCCCTCACGTGAATGCCGCAGCGTCGGTCCCTTTGTATTTTTCGACCATATGCTGCCGACCCGCTACGCACCGGGTAACGGCATGAATATCCGCCAGCATCCCCACATCGGCCTGTCCACCCTCACCTACCTGTTTGAAGGCACCTTGCAGCACAAGGACAGCCTTGGCTCGGACCAGGTGGTGCAAGCCGGCGATGTCAGCTGGATGACCGCCGGCAGCGCGATTGCCCACGTCGAGCGCACACCTGAAGCGGTCAAGGCCAGGGGTTTCAACCTGCATGGCCTGCAGGTGTGGCTGGCCTCGCCCAAGGACCACGAGACCGGGCCCGGACACTACAGCCACCACCCAGCCGCAAGCTTGCCGATGAGCGATAACCTCGGCGTGCAGGTGCGTTTGATCGCCGGTGATGGCTTTTGCCTCAGATCACCGGTGCCGGTGCTGTCGCCGACGCTGTATGCCGAGGTACAGATGCAAACCGCCACCACCCTGTTGATTCCTGATGAACATGAGGAACGCGCGGTGTATGTGCTGGAGGGTGAGGTGCAATTGGACGGTGAAGCCCTGGAGGTCAACAGCTTGGTGGTATTGCCGACTGGGCAGGAGATGACTCTGTATGCCGAGAGTGATTGCCACCTGATGGTATTTGGCGGGGCACCGCTGGATGGGCCACGGCGGATCAACTGGAATTTTGTGGCGAGCGACCCGGCTGTGATCGAGCAGGCGAGACAGCGTTGGGCGGCTGGGGATTGGCCCACTGTGCCGGGGGAGTCAGAAAGAATCGAGTTGCCTGTGAAATAGCTATCGCAGGCAAGCCAGCTCCCACATTTGATGGGTATACACATTTTAGAATGTAGGAGCTGGCTTGCCTGCGATGGCGTCCGATCAGGCGCTGAGAAATCAGCCCTTGAACACTTCATCCAACAAGTTATGCATCGACTGGAAAGCCCGTGCGGCGGTCTTAGCGTCGTACATCATCTTGCCCGGCACATTGGCATGGGGGTCGGTGAAGGAATGCACCGCGCCGCCGTAGCTGAGCAACTGCCAATCCACACCCGCCGCGTTCATTTCATCTTCGAACGCTGGCAGTTGCTCTTTGGGCACCAACGGGTCCGAGGCGCCATGCAGCACCAGCACTGAACCCTTGATGTTCTTCGCGTCTGCGGGGTTCGGTGTATCCAGAGTGCCATGGAACGACACGGCAGCCTTCAGCGGCGCGCCGGTACGGGCCAGTTCCAGGGAGCAGCAACCGCCAAAGCAGAAGCCGAAGGTGGCCAGTTTGGACGTGTCCACCGCGGCTTCAACCTGGCCTTGCAGTTGCTCGAAGGCGGCTTGCATGCGCTTGTTCAGCAACGGGCGATCATTCTTCAACGGCATCATCGCCGCGCCCGCTTCATCGCCATTTGAAGGACGTACGTTTTGCCCGTAGAGGTCGGCAATCAGCACCACGTAGCCCTTGCCAGCAACGGCCTTCGCAATCTCTTCGGCCCCCGCACTCACGCCCATCCAGTTCGGCGCCATCAGCAGTCCCGGCAACGGGCCCTTGTGGCTGGCATCGAATGCCAGACGGCTTTCATAAGACTGGCCATCAATCTGATAGACCACGGAACGTACAGTGACTTGGCTCATCATTTTCTCCAATTCAGATGGATTGACGATGCTCCCTGTAGGAGCGAGGGGGACGCCTAGTTCTTGCTCGCGAAAAACGTGAGATCACCGCGCTCATTCAGCATTTGCGCGTTATCGTTGACGTTCTTCGCGAGCAAGCTCGCTCCTACAGTAGAGCCAGAACGAAAAAACCCGCCGAAGCGGGTTTTTCTACAACGGTGTTAAACCGACAATTCAACCAACAGCTTGTTCAGTCGACGCACATACGCGGCCGGGTCCTTCAAGCTGTCGCCGGCTGCCAGGGCGGCCTGGTCGAAGAGGATGTGCGACAGGTCGCCAAACCGCTCTTCGCTCTGCTCGCCATCGAGTTTCTCGATCAGCGGGTGAGACGGGTTGAATTCGAAGATGGGCTTGGAATCCGGCACTTTCTGGCCGCTGGCTTCGAGGATCTGGCGCATCTGCATACCCAGGTCCTGCTCGCCGATAGCCAGGATCGCCGGGGAATCGGTCAGGCGGTGGGAAACCCGCACTTCACTCACCGCTTCGCCCAGGGAAGCCTTGATGCGCTCAACCAGGCCCTCTTTGGACTTGGCGACTTCTTCGGCTTCTTTCTTCTCTTCTTCGGAGTCCAGGTTACCCAGGTCCAGGTCACCACGGGCCACGTCGACGAAGGTTTTGCCGTCGAACTCGGTGAGGTAGCTCATCAGCCACTCATCGATACGGTCGGTCAGCAGCAGCACTTCGATGCCTTTCTTGCGGAAGACTTCCAGGTGCGGGCTGTTCTTGACCTGGGCGTAGGTTTCGCCGGTCAGGTAGTAGATCTTGTCCTGACCTTCCTTGGCACGTGCCAGGTAGTCAGCCAGGGACACAACCTGCTCGCCGTCTTCGCCTTGAGTCGAGGCAAAACGCAGCAAACCGGCGATTTTTTCCTTGTTGGCAAAATCTTCCGCCGGGCCTTCTTTCATGACCTGGCCGAAGTTTTTCCAGAAGCTCTTGTATTGCTCAGGCTCGTTCTTCGCCAGCTTTTCCAGCATGTCGAGTACGCGCTTGGTCAGCGCCGACTTCATGGAGTCGATGATCGGGTCTTTCTGCAGGATTTCCCGCGACACGTTCAGCGACAGGTCGTTGGAGTCGACCACACCTTTGATAAAGCGCAGGTACAGCGGCAGGAAGGATTCCGCCTGGTCCATTACGAACACGCGCTGCACGTACAGCTTCAGGCCTTTTGGCGCCTCGCGCTGGTACAGGTCGAACGGAGCACGGGCCGGTACGTAGAGCAGCGAGCTGTATTCGAGCTTGCCTTCAACCTTGTTGTGGCTCCAGCTCAGCGGGTTCTCGTAGTCGTGCCCGATGTGCTTGTAGAACTCCTGGTATTCCTCGTCCTTGATCTCGGTACGCGGACGGGTCCACAGGGCGCTGGCGCGGTTGACAGTTTCCCACTCCACCGCAGGGGCTTCTTCGCCTTCGGCAACGGTCTGTTCCTTGGGCAACTCGATCGGCAACGCGATGTGGTCGGAGTACTTCTTGATGATGTTGCGCAGACGCCAGCCATCGGCGAATTCGTCTTCACCGGCTTTCAAGTGCAGCACGATGCGGGTGCCGCGGTCAGCCTTGTCGATAGTGGCGATTTCAAATTCGCCCTCGCCCTTGGAAGCCCAGTGCACGCCCTCGCTGGCGTCAAGGCCGGCGCGGCGGCTGAATACTTCAACCTTGTCGGCGACGATGAAGGCCGAATAGAAGCCCACGCCGAATTGGCCGATCAGGTGAGAGTCTTTTTTCTGGTCGCCCGACAGGTTCTTCATGAAATCTGCGGTGCCGGACTTGGCGATGGTCCCCAGGTGGGTGATCGCATCGTCACGGCTCATGCCGATACCGTTGTCTTCGAGGGTGACGGTCTTGGCGTCTTTGTCGTAGCTCACACGGATCTTGAGTTCCGCGCCGCCTTCCAGCAACTCGGGCTTGGACAGGGCTTCGAAACGTAATTTATCGACAGCGTCAGAGGCGTTCGAGATCAATTCGCGAAGGAAAATTTCCTTGTTGGAATACAGCGAATGGATCATGAGGTGCAGCAGTTGCTTCACCTCGGTCTGGAAGCCCAGGGTTTCCTTTTGAGTTTCCACACTCATGGTCATCAAACTCCAATTGGATGGCAGTGGCCGCGCCCTTGAGGGTTGGCGGCGGGTTGTCATCAAAGTTGGGGACTAAGACCAGGATTTCAAGGGCGGACCAATTCCTCAATTTTGAAATGTGCCCGGGCAGTGGCAATCGGTTCGGCCGGCGTGCTCTGCCAAGCGGTAATCGCCACGTTGGCCACGCGCCGGCCCTGGCGCCATACCTGACACTTGGCATAGGTGTCCCGAAACTGGCCGGCGCGCAGGTAATCCAGGGAGAAGTCGATGATTTTCGGCAGGCCCGGAGCGCCAGTGAACACCAGCAGGTGCATGGCGGCTGCCAGCTCCATGAAGCCGGCGATCACCCCGCCATGCAGCGCTGGCAATATGGGGTTACCAATATTGTCCTTGCTGGCCGGCAGGCGAAACAGCAACTCATCCCCCAGGCGGGTGCATTCGATGCCGATCAGCCTGGCATAGGGCACCAGCTCGAGCAGCGCATCGTAGTTGCCACGGTCGAGGGCTTGCTCCAGGCGCGTCTTGAACCGATGCGTCATGCCTGTTCTCCCTTGATGACAGTGCCCAAGCCTTGAGTCCCTTTGAGGCGCTTGCCCATGCGCATGAACGTGCCTACCACATGGGCGATAGGTTGTTGCGGGTCATCCTGATAGGCAACGCCACGGGTGAAGATCACGTCGGTGGTGACCCGGTAGCATTGCGCGAAGCCATACACCGGCTTATGGGGTTCGGCGGGATGCATGTAGTCGATACGCAGGTCCAGGGTGGGGCACACCTCGAACTCGGGCAATACGCACAGGGTCGCCATGCCGCAAGCGGTGTCCATCAAGGAGGTCAGCGCGCCGCCGTGGATCACCCCGGTCAGGGGATCACCGACAATATGCGGCCCATAAGGCAGTACGAGGGTCATGCCCTCCTCGCTGGCTTCATGCACCGCCACACCCAGCACCTGGCAATGGCGCAGGGCCGAAACGAAGCGCACGGCACGCTCCAACAAAGGGTTTACGGTCATTGTTTTTAGACTCTTATTAGTGTGAATTCGGCGGATTGGAATGACTGGGTAAAGTTCCTGTACGAAACATGCTATATATCTGTGGGACATAAGGAACTAATGCTGGCCCCTTGGGTTCGAAAGGCCAGTAGATATCTTCAATAAGGAGAAACACCCCATGCGTAAGACATTAGCTATTTCCATGATGCTGGCCGCTGCTCTCGGTCTGGCTGCCTGCGACAAGAAATCCGAAGACAAAGCCCAAGACGCTGCTGCACATGCTGAGCAAGCTCAGCAAGATATGGCTAAAGCACAGGATAAAGTGAACGACGCTGCGAAAGAAAACGCCGAAGCTGCCAAAGCTCAGGCCGAATCGAACGAAGCTGCTGCAAAAGAAGCTGCACCTGCCGCACCTGCAGAACCTGCCAAGCAGTAATCGCAGGGTTTGAAGCTGTATTGCAGCAAAAAGAAAGCCCGCTGACTAAGCGGGCTTTTCTTTGTCTGCGATTTACTGCCAGCGCTACGATGCGCCCTCTTTTACAGCGTCGACTGCTGGCATATCGGTCGGGGTGTACACCATCACCTGCAATACATCGGAATGGAACTCGCGGCGGTACAGCACCAACACCACCCCACTGCTCATCAACATGAACAACCAGGGGCTGACAAACCAGGCCAGCATGGTCATGCCGAAGTAATACGCACGCAGGCCAAAGTTGAACTGGTTGGCCGCCATCGAAATCACCCGTGCCGCCCGCAAGGCAAATGCATTGCGCTCCTGCTCCGACACATGTCGTTCACCAATCATCGGCGCCGAGCCCACCAGCACCGCCGCGAAGTTGTACTGGCGCATGCACCAACTGAAAGTAAAAAACGCATAGACAAATACCAGGGCCAGGCACAGCAACTTGACCTCAGACATGCCCTGGGACGCCTGCTGCACCATCGGAATGTCTGCCAGCAACGACACCGCCCGCTCCGAAGCACCGAGCACGGTCAGGATACCCGCAAGGATGATCAACGTACTGGAGGCAAAGAACGAGGCATTACGCTCCAGGTTGCCGATCACGCTGGCATCGGCGATGCGGTTATCGCGCAACAGCATGCGGCGCATCCAGTCTTCACGGTACAGGTGCAACACGCTGGCCAGGCAGGCCGTATCTCGAGCTTTCCAGGTGGCATAACGGGTATAGCCACCCCAGCACAGGATGAACCACAGTGCGGCAAGCAGGTGGACTTGATTGGTTTCGACGAACGACATGCGGGTCCTTCTAAATGTGAGCCCGGTGAGTTGTGCAACAAATATCAAAACCCCGGCCGTACTACCTGTCTTTTATGAGAATTCCTGTTTCCAGATGTACATGAGTTCGGCCTTGGAACCAATAGGACGCCTCCACTCACTTAGTTGGCCCCAGGGCACGAAGCCTTGATCATTTCTCAGGCGGAAGGAACTGCATATCTATCCTTAGGATGTTAAATGCGCTCAACGTCTCTCTCTGTCAGCCAAACACATGCGCCGCAAGCGATCCAGCTGTCCGTGGGCACAGCCTCTGAATCAACAACGCAACACCCGCCTTTATCGCATCACCCTCAGCCCAAGCCGTTGGGACTGAACACGGATGATCGGATCAAAATCCAAGTAGCCGGCATAAAGCCAGTCGTTGCCAATGATACAGGGCCGAACGCAGTCGCCGCGCAATCCCAATTGATTGAGCAGCATCAGGCGTACAACCAGAAAATTATTGATTTACTCAGTCAGCAGATGACATTCCAACGCTTCACCCAGGCTCAGTTGAAAAAAGCCTTTCCCCAGCTCACATCAATCGACCCGAACATTATCCACGTCAACACCTATCGAAAACAGCCGCCGGCAGAGCCCGTGCTGATTTCTACGCAAACCTTATCGGAGGCATTGCTCGAAAAAGTCGCGCAAGTCCACATAAACGCCGTCACTGGCACGCCCAACACTGAAGAGCACAGTGCCGACATACAAACGGGCTTTTACATTGACGGACCTGCGGGTGCTCCCCAAACCAGACTGGAGCATCAGGGTTCCCTGCTGACGCTTGCATACGATATCGCAACCCGCTTTTCAGGCGCGCTCAGTAGCTACTGGAAAAGATCACCCGTAGGCTCCCCCAAGCAGCCATCACGATCAGCCCAACTGCTCGCCCTGCATCGGCAAATGCTTTCCACCGAGGCAGCCCTGCGGGTTGAAGACGGAACCCTCAGCGAGGCTGGCAAAAAGCTGATCGACACCGCCTTTCAGTACCCCACCCTTGAAGCACGCGAGCGCGAACTTCCCGCAGGGGATCGGCCTGGGGTGTATCCGATCCGGATAGATGACAACTCCGCCAACGGCGCATTTTTAGCCGGTTGTTTTCTTATCACTCGCAGCGACGGCTCGTCGGCCGAGGCACCTTACACCGCAAGTGACACCCGTAATATCGGGCTGGATGACACCACCGGGCCTGTAGTGCTTTATACCCCCGGGGACGGTTTCGAGGAGTTCGCGAGCCCTGGCAAAGCCCGCGAAGCATTGATGCAGAGAATCGATAATGATGACGAGAAGGCCAACCTGCTACTCAAAAGTCTACCGGTGTCGGTAGAGTACAGTCGAAACCCTCCGTGGGGTGATGATTTAATGCTGGGATTCGCCCCCGTCTGCGGCGACGTCGTGGCACAAACCTTTCCCCAGTTGTTGCAGCGACAGGCTGACGAGGTCAATGAAACCATGCAGGCCGGGTTCGCCCAAGCGCAAGCCGAAGCTGGCTCCTCTCGCACACCGTCGTTGCTCTCTGCCCAAACTGTCGAAACCATCAATGATGCAGCGGATCTTTCACTGCATTTCGATGGCAGTAATGCCCTGCTCGCACGCAATGAGCAACTGCACAACAAACTGCAGCCACAATGGCTTAAAGAACTGACTCCCCAACAAGAAACGAGCTATAGGGAGCTGGAGGAAGCACAGGATACAAGCCTTACGCACTTGCAAGCGCTATTGGCAAACATCCCGGACCCCAACATTTTCGCCAAACAGTTGCTGGCCCAGGCGTTGAAAGCCAAGCTGCCGGACCGCTACCGGCACGAGGAAATAGACCCTGACCACGTGATGGTTCAGATGACCACACAGCAGTCGAGCAATCGCGGCCTTTTAGGTTCCGCAAACGCACCAAAGCCGAAGATCCACACCCGATCGCTTACCGACCTGACGCTCATGAACACAACGCCATGGCATGAACGCTCGCCGACGAGCACCTGGGCCGCTCGCGTCGTAAGTGCCAATGGAAAATACCTGCTGACCCTGGATAAGCCGTTTCTCGAGGACCTGATCAGCCAAACCGATGTGGGCGGCAAATACCTCAAACTACTGGATGACAAACTCAGCCCCACTGCCACCTCCGACGAAGCCAGGGTGCTGCCCGACGCGTGGAAAAACCATCTGAAGGCAAGGATGGCCAAGGACGCGTTCATCACCAGCCTGGATCCCGACGCCTATCTGAACAGGCAAAAAATCGCCGAACAATGGATCGAAGCGACGCTTGAGCATAGCGACTCCACCACCTGGCCAATCGTGAATGGTGCGTCCATCGTCTCGCATAGAGTGGTCCTGAACGGCAAACCCGTCCAGGGCATGATGGTCATCAAACCGACCAACCACCCCTCGCTGGTGCTGTACAGCCCGGATGCTCCCGACGGACGTCCTTTCAGAGAAATTGTGGACGAGGATCAACTTAACACGCTGCTGAACACGTCCGAGTGGATGTCCTACATGGATCAGCGGGTATCACCTGTTGATCGATACAATATTCACGACACCCTGTTTTTGCCTCAGCTCGGCACGTGGCTCAAGAAATTCGCGGCCGACCATGAAGCGGGCATCCGGCTGAAGCCGTTCAAAGGTAGCATCACTGAAAACCTGTACATGCAGGAGGTGGGGTTACTCAGAGGGAGAGCGTCGGTTGGGATGACAACCAGCGCAGAGATATCGGCCCGATCCACAGCCAACAAATTAATGTTCGCCGCAGACATAGCCCAATTCGTTCTAAGCCTCATACCGGTCAACGCTGGTATGTCAGCCACCAACAGGCTCTCCAAGGCTGCGCTAAGAACGTTGCGTACACCCGGACAAAGCCTGCCCAAGCTCCTCACCCAACCGGGACGCTGGGGGGCGGTGTACAACGACTTCGCCATGGCTGCGTCGGGTATCCCTTTACTCAAAAGGACCCCGTTGCGCCCAGTGTTCAGAACCCCTGGGCGCACGCTCCAACAGCGACTGACAATCACGGCAGGTACAAACGGTACGCCAAGCGGTCACGTCGTACCGGTTCCGGGTACGTCGATATCGGCCGGCCGCCCCTCAAGCATCCCGACTCAATTGCCGAACCCGGCCCACCCTGTACAGAACCGTGGGGACCTCGCCGCGCACGCACTGGATAATCAGCTACTGGCAGGAAAACCGCTCAGCGCCACCGGGCCACAACAAGTCGGTGAAAAATGGTTGATCCGTTACACCGATAACTCAGACGTGAGCAGGGTCTATCAAATAAGCCCAGCGTTCAAATTCGAATCAGGATTTGTAAACGTTATAAACCCCGAGACAAAGCGTCGGGTGGCTACGCTTTTGAACAAAGGGAACGGCGAATGGGTGCTAACCGGTTTGCCGGGAGGCGCCAAACTACCTCAAACGCTAGCCCCCCTACCGCAGCCTCATTCTGCCTCCTCGGCGGAAAACCTAGTGCCTGCAAGCAGCTCCTCCACCTCCGGCAGCTCGCGAATAGAGCCGCCCATTCGAAAACCACTTGCAGTGCTGGTCAATACCAGGGCTCGTGACCTGAACGCCGAGCTGCATCTGGCCGGAGCGGCATTGAACCCCCGAGCGGCCCGAGCGGAACTGGTTCGCATCACAAAGCCGGATGACCTGAAGGTTGTATTGAAACCCGACACAGTCAGCAAGTTCGTCTTCACTCAAGACAACCAACTGATCATCGGTACTATCGACAAAAGTGCACCGCCAAAATGGTTATCACATCCTGCCATCGCGGAAATCGGTGCTGGCAGTGGCCAATCAGAAAAGGTAGTCAGCGCAGGCTATATAAGGAAAGACGCCTTCGGGAAATTCCACCTTTCCGATGTCTCTGGACACTATCTACCCAAAAAAAGCGATTTAAGGCCCGCCCAGGAATATTTGAGGAACATGGGAGCGGATTCGACAAAGAGCAAGTTCCCGATACCCTGAAACAGGCAGCCTGGCTTGGCACTGCGTACAAAAAAGCCCCGGATCATTTGATCCGGGGCTTTTTAATTGCAGCGTATAAGTCAGCGGTTTTAAGCGATCGCTTCGCTGCGCTTGCCCAGCATACGGTCAATCACCACGGCCACGACCAGCGTCATCACCGACGGCACCAGCCACGCCAAGCCTTGTTCGCTCAACGGCAGGTTTACCAGTTGCGTAGGCATCCAACCCGCCAGGCCCGCACCCTTGAGTGCGTCGATGCAGCCAAAGATGAACGACACCAGCATCACCGGGCCGACAATACGGCCCTGTTCCTGCCAGAACCCTTTGCAGAAGCTCAAGGCCACCAACACGATGCACGGCGGGTAGATCGCGGTCAGCACCGGGATCGAGAAGGCAATGAGTTTGGTCAAGCCCAGGTTGGACACAAACAGCGAGAACAGTGCCAGGATCACCACCAGGGTCTTGTAGGACAGCGGCAGGATCTTGCTGAAGTACTCGGCGCAGGCACAGGTCAGGCCCACGGCGGTCACCAGGCATGCCAGGGAAATCAGCACGGCGAGGAAACCACTACCCAGGGAGCCGAACGTGTATTGCACATAGGCGTGCAGTACCGCCGCGCCATTGCTGGCACCCGCGGCCACGGCATGGCTGCCCGAACCCAGACGGAACAGGCTGACGTACACCAGTGCCAGGCCCACGCCGGCAATTAGCCCGGCAATGATCGCGTAACGGGTGATCAGCTTGGGCGACTCGACGCCACGGGAGCGGATAGCGTTGACGATCACAATGCCGAACACCAGGGCGCCCAGGGTATCCATGGTCAGGTAACCATTGATAAAGCCTTGGGAGAACGGCGCGGCAACGTATTCCGGCGTGGCAACCCCCACCTCACCGGCGGGCAAGGCAAACGCAGCGATACCGAGGATAGCCAGGGCGATGATCTTCAGCGGCGCCAGGAAACGGCCCACGGTGTCCAGCAGTCGCCCTGGATACAGGGAGACAAAGAACACCACCAGGAAATACACCGAGCTGTAGAGGAACAACGCCAACGGGCTTTCACCGGTCAAGGGCGCCAGGCCCACTTCAAACGATACTGTTGCGGTGCGTGGGGTCGCAAACAGCGGGCCCACTGCCAGGTAGGCCGCTGCCGCCAGCAGGCCACCGGCAATCTTGCCAATTGGGCTGCTCAGCGCGTCCATGCCACCACCGACCTTGGCCAGGGCGATCACGGTGACCACCGGCAAACCGACTGCGGTGATCAGGAAGCCCAGCGCCGCCATCCACACATGCGGCCCGGACTGCAAACCCACGATAGGCGGGAAGATGATGTTGCCGGCGCCCACGAACAGGGCAAAGGTCATAAAGCCCAGCGCCAGGATATCCTGGCTTTTCAACACTTTCATTTGAGGAAATACCACACTACTGAATCGGAATTTAGAGAGGGCTTCCCTATGGATGAGGGAAATGCTGCCGGCCCTTGTGGGGACCGACCGGTCTAGCGCGCAGCTTCCTTTTGGGACGCGGACGCATAAAGAGGCGGCTAGAGTACAGAATCAGGCTGACAAACGCACTGTTGCGGGGCGAACTGTCCGATAAGCGACATTTGAATGTCGCGTTTTCATACTTAATTGGGCAACACAGAACCCTGTGGGAGCTGGCTTGCCTGCGATGGCATCGACTCGGTTTGGCTGATGCACCCAGTTGCCTGTATCGCAGGCAAGCCAGCTCAGACATTGAACCGAGCACATTCGTCAATCTGGCTATATCCAGAATGCACAAAGGCCACCCGAAGGTGGCCTTTGTGTGGTGAAGCGTCAGCTAAGCGCGAGGCTTACTTGACAGCCCAACCGGTCAGCTCGGCCAGGGCCTTGCCGATGTCTGCCAGCGAACGCACGGTTTTAACGCCTGCGTCTTGCAGTGCAGCGAATTTCTCGTCTGCAGTGCCTTTGCCGCCAGAGATGATTGCGCCAGCATGGCCCATGCGCTTGCCCGCAGGGGCAGTCACACCAGCGATGTAGGAAACAACCGGCTTGGTCACGTGTGCCTTGATGTAGGCAGCCGCTTCTTCTTCAGCCGAACCGCCGATCTCACCGATCATCACGATCGCTTCGGTCTTCGGGTCTTCCTGGAACAGCTTCAGGATGTCGATGAAGTTGGAGCCTGGGATCGGGTCACCGCCGATGCCGACGCAAGTCGACTGACCGAAACCGGCGTCAGTGGTCTGCTTTACAGCTTCGTAGGTCAGGGTGCCGGAACGGGAAACGATACCGACTTTACCTGGCAAGTGAATGTGACCTGGCATGATGCCGATCTTGCATTCGCCTGGGGTGATCACGCCTGGGCAGTTAGGGCCGATCAGGACTACACCCAGCTCGTCGCACTTAACTTTAGCGTCCAGCATGTCCAGGGTAGGAATGCCTTCGGTGATGCAGACGATCAGCTTGATGCCGCCGAAGGCCGCTTCCAGGATCGAGTCCTTGCAGAAAGGAGCTGGAACGTAGATCACGCTGGCAGTGGCGCCAGTGGCTTCTACCGCTTCTTTCACGGTGTTGAACACGGGCAGGCCCAGGTGCTCGGTGCCGCCTTTGCCTGGTGTTACGCCGCCAACCATCTGGGTGCCGTATTCGATGGCTTGCTGGGTGTGGAAACTACCTTGCGAACCGGTAATACCCTGGCAGATAACTTTGGTGTCTTTATTGATCAGGACGCTCATTACTTGCCCTCCGCAGCTTTGACAACTTGTTGAGCAGCGTCGGTCAGGCTGGTAGCCGCGATGATGTTCAAACCGCTTTCTGCCAGTACTTTAGCGCCCAGTTCAGCGTTGTTACCTTCAAGGCGAACAACAACCGGGATTTTAACGCCGACTTCTTTCACTGCACCGATGATGCCTTCGGCAATCATGTCGCAACGAACGATGCCGCCGAAGATGTTGACCAGTACTGCGGCGACGTTGGAGTCGGACAGGATGATCTTGAACGCTTCGGTAACGCGTTCCTTGGTAGCGCCACCACCTACGTCGAGGAAGTTGGCTGGCTTGCCGCCATGCAGGTTGACGATGTCCATGGTACCCATGGCCAGGCCGGCACCGTTGACCATGCAGCCGATGTTACCTTCCAGGGCTACGTAGTTCAGTTCGAACTTGGCAGCGTGCGCTTCGCGCGGATCGTCTTGCGACGGATCGTGGAAAGTCTTCAGCTTAGGCTGACGGTACATGGCGTTGGCGTCGATGTTGATCTTGGCATCGAGGCAGTGCAGATCGCCGTCAGCCTTGATCACCAGCGGGTTCACTTCCAGCAGGGCCAGATCGTGATCCTGGAACAGTTTGGCCAGACCTACGAAGATCTTGGCGAACTGGGCAACTTGCTTGCCTTCCAGGCCCAGCTGGAAAGCCAGCTCGCGACCCTGGAATGGCTGAGCGCCAACCAGTGGATCGATAGTGGCCTTCAGAATTTTTTCTGGGGTTTCGTGAGCGATTTTCTCGATGTCCACGCCACCTTCGGTGGAAGCCATGAACACGATGCGACGGCTCGAACGGTCAACGACAGCGCCCAGGTACAGCTCTTTAGCGATATCAGTGCACGATTCAACCAGGATCTTGGTGACTGGTTGGCCATTGGCATCAGTCTGGTAAGTCACCAGACGCTTGCCCAGCCACTGCTGTGCGAAGGCCTTGGCGTCTTCTTTGCTGCGAACCAGCTTGACGCCGCCCGCTTTACCGCGACCACCGGCGTGGACCTGGGCTTTGACAACCCACTCGCTGCCGCCGATTTTGTCGCAAGCTTCTGCTGCTGCTTCCGGGGTGTCTACTGCGTAGCCCTTGGAAACTGGCAGGCCGTATTCAGCGAACAGCTGCTTACCCTGATACTCGTGAAGATTCATGCTTTTTACCGTCTTCGTTAGGTACTGCGCATTCGGCGCTGCGCTCATTATGAGTGCCGCGCCACCTGTGACTGCTGCTTGCGCAACTTGCGGGGCTTATGGCCCGTAAAGCTGCGCAAGGCTGCGTCCAGCGGATATTCCGCGGTGAGTCTTGCGCGCAAGGCTCACGACGGGCAACTCCGCCGTGGTTTCTTATTATCTCGCTTAGCGCTTCTTGCGGTTGGCGATGTGGATGGCGCCGCCATTCACTGCCAACGCTGCTTCGTGCAACGCTTCGGACAGGGTCGGATGGGAGAAGACCATCATGCCCAAGTCCTCGGCACTGGTGCCGAATTCCATGCCGATCGCGCCTTGCTGAACCAGTTCTGCAGCGCTTGGGCCAATCACGTGGACGCCCAAAACGCGGTCAGTCTTGGCATCAGCGATGACTTTGACAAAACCACCGGTGTCGTTGGCTGCCATGGCACGGCCAGAAGCGGCAAACGGGAAGGTGCCGACGTTAACTTCAACGCCTTCAGCTTTCAACTGCTGTTCGTTCTTGCCGACCCATGCAATTTCCGGGTGGGTGTAGATAACCGATGGGATCAGGTCGTAGTTCATCTGGGTCTTGTGACCCTTGATGCGCTCAACAACCATGATGCCCTCTTCGGAAGCCTTGTGGGCCAGCATCATGCCACGAACCACGTCGCCAATGGCATAGACGCCAGGCACCGTGGTAGCGCAATGATCGTCAACGTGGATGAAACCACGCTCGTCGATGTTCACGCCGCTGTCGGAAGCCAACAGGTCATTGGTCACTGGGCGGCGACCAACGGCAACGATCAGCTTGTCGAAGGTGATGGTCTGCTCGCCGTCTTTATCGGTGTAGGTCACCACGACTTCTTCGCCGTTGACCTTGGAACCGGTAACACGGGCGCCAAGCTTGATGTCCAGACCTTGTTTGGTCAGGGTTTTCAGCGCTTCCTTGGAGACTGCAGTGTCAGCCGCCAGCAGGAACGTGTCCAGGGCTTCCAGCACGGTGACTTCAGCGCCAAGGCGCGACCATACCGAGCCCAGCTCCAGACCGATGACGCCAGCGCCGATCACGCCCAGGCGCTTAGGCACAGCCTGGAATTCCAGGGCGCCGGTCGAATCAACGATCACGTTGTTATCAACAGGAGCAGGCGGAATGTCGATTGGACGCGAACCTGGCGCCAGGATCACGTTTTCGGCTTCGATGACTTCAACCGAACCGTCTGGCTTGGTGACTTCAACTTTCTTGCCGGCCAGCAGCTTGCCGTGGCCTTGAATCGAAGTAACGCCGTTGGCCTTGAACAAGGTCGCAACGCCGGAAGTCAGGCCTTTGACGATGTTGGCTTTACGGCCGACCATTGCTGGTACGTCCATGGTCACGCCAGCATGGTTGATGCCGTGGATCGCGAAGCCGTCTTGGGCTTCGTGGAATTTCCAGGAGCTGTCCAGCAGCGCCTTGGACGGAATGCAACCCACGTTCAGGCAAGTACCGCCCAGCGCCAGTTTGCCTTCCTTGTCGGTGTATTTTTCGATGCAAGCAGTGGAGAGGCCCAGTTGCGCAGCCTTGATGGCGGCAACATAGCCGCCAGGGCCTGCACCAATCACTACAACGTCAAATTTCTGTGTCATGAAAATAGATCCTCTATTTGCGACAAGCTTCTAGCCACACGTTGCAAGCCAAGCTGCTTTTTCCTACAGCTTGTAGCTCGCAACGTGCGACTGCTTCTATCAGATGTCCAGGAGCAGGCGAGCAGGGTCTTCCAGCAGGTTCTTGATGGTCACCAGGAACGTCACGGCTTCTTTACCGTCGATCAGGCGGTGATCGTAAGACAATGCCAGGTACATCATTGGGCGGATCACGACCTGGCCGTTGATGGCCATCGGACGCTGGATGATGTTGTGCATGCCCAGGATCGCGGCTTGCGGTGGGTTGACGATCGGCGTCGACATCATCGAACCGAAGGTACCACCGTTGGTGATGGTGAAGGTACCGCCGGTCATCTCGTCGATGGTCAGCTTGCCGTCACGGGCTTTCTTGCCGAAGCCAGCGATGCCGCCTTCGATTTCGGCCAGGCTCATCAGCTCGGCGTTACGCAGGACTGGAACCACCAGGCCACGGTCGCTGGAGACGGCAACGCCGATATCTGCGTAGCCGTGGTAAACGATGTCGCCGCCGTCGATGGAAGCGTTGACTGCCGGGAAGCGCTTCAGCGCTTCGGTGGCCGCTTTCACGAAGAACGACATGAAGCCCAGGCGCACGCCGTTGTGGGACTTCTCGAACAGGTCCTTGTACTTCGAACGCAGGGCCATGACTTCGGTCATGTCGACTTCGTTGAAGGTGGTCAGCATCGCCATGTTCGACTGAGCTTCAACCAGGCGCTTGGCCACGGTGGCACGTACGCGAGTCATCGGTACGCGCTTCTCGGTGCGGTCGCCAGCGGCAAACACAGGCGCAGCGGCAGCAGGCGCTGCAGCCTTGGCAGGTGCGGCAGCCGGAGCGTTCTTCTTGGCTTCAACTGCGGCAACCACGTCTTCCTTGGTCACACGGCCATCTTTGCCGGTGCCCTTGATGGAAGCCAGGTTGATGCCGTTTTCTTCAGCCAGTTGACGCGCAGCCGGAGCAGCGATTGGATCTTCGCCACCGGCTGCCGGCGCAGCGGCAGGCGCCGAAGCAGCCGGTGCAGCAGCGGCAGGAGCAGGCGCTGCAGCAGCGCTGCCCTCTTCGATCGAGCCCAGTACCTGGTTCGACAGAACGGTAGCGCCCTCTTCAGCAACGATCGCGCCCAGCACGCCGTCAGCTTCGGCCAATACTTCCAGAACGACTTTGTCGGTCTCGATGTCGACGATCAGGTCGTCACGCTTGACGGCCTCGCCTGGTTTCTTGTGCCAGGTGGCAACGGTGCCATCGGCAACCGATTCCGGGAATGACGGGGCTTTGATTTCGATAGCCATTATCTGTAGGTCCTTAAAATTCGGTTTCAGTCAGCGCGAAGGCGTTAAACAGTGAAAGCATCTTGCAGCAGTTTTTCCTGCTGCTCGGCGTGCATCGACGCATAACCACAGGCAGGTGCAGCAGAAGCATCACGACCGGCGTACTCAAGGACCAAGGCCTTGTTGTGGTTGCCGATGCTGCGACGCAGATGATGCTGGCTGCTGTACCAGGCGCCCTGGTTCATCGGTTCTTCCTGACACCACACTACGTTCGTGAGGTTGGTGTAAGGCGCGATGATCTCCATGAGGTCATCTTCCGGGAACGGATAAAGCTGCTCGATACGCACGATGGCGATGTCTTCGCGGCCTTCGGCACGGCGTTTTTCCAGCAGATCGTAGTAGACCTTGCCGCTGCACAGGATCAGGCGAGTGACCTTGGCGGCGTCCAGCGTATCGATCTCTGGAATCACGGTCTGGAACGAACCTTGGGCCAGATCTTCCAGGGTCGAAACGGCCAGTTTGTGACGCAACAGCGACTTCGGCGTCAGCACCACCAGCGGCTTGCGCAGCGGACGGATCACCTGGCGGCGCAGCAAGTGGTAGATCTGGGCCGGGGTCGTCGGCACGCACACCTGAATGTTGTGCTCGGCGCACAGTTGCAGGTAACGCTCCAGACGGGCCGAGGAGTGCTCCGGGCCCTGACCTTCATAACCGTGTGGCAGCAGCATGGTCAGACCGCACAGACGGCCCCACTTGTGCTCGCCGCTGGTGATGAACTGGTCGATAACCACCTGGGCACCGTTGGCGAAGTCGCCGAACTGGGCTTCCCAGATCACCAGCGCGTTCGGCGTGGTGGTCGAGTAACCGTATTCGAACGCCAGTACGGCTTCTTCGGACAGGAACGAATCGTACAGGTCGAAACGTGGCTGGCCTTCGTAAAGGTTCTGCAACGGGATGTAGGTGCCCGCGTCTTTCTGGTTGTGCAATACAGCATGACGGTGCGAGAACGTACCGCGGCCGATGTCCTGGCCGGTCATGCGGATCGGGTGACCTTCGAACGCCAGGGTCGCGTACGCCATGGTTTCGGCGTAACCCCAGTTGATCGGCAGGCCGCCAACTTGCATCTTCTGACGGTCTTCGTAGATCTTCGCAACCTGGCGCTGTACGACGAAGCCTTCGGGAATTTCCAGCAGCTTGGCGGACAGTTCCTGCAACGTCTTCAAATCGAACGAGGTATCGTGACGGGCAGTCCAGGTGTGACCCAGGTACGGGCGCCAATCAACGAACAGCTCTTTGTTCGGCTCCTTGACCAGGCTTTTCACTACATGCAGGCCGTTGTCCAGCGCGTTGCGGTATTCGTCGACTTTCGCCTGAACACGCGCATCGTCAACCACGCCGGCCTTGGTCAGGCTTTCGGCGTACAGCTCACGGGTGGTGCGCTGCTTGGTGATCTGCTGGTACATCAACGGCTGGGTGCCGCTTGGCTCGTCCGCTTCGTTGTGACCGCGACGGCGGTAGCAAACCAGGTCGATGACCACGTCACGCTTGAACTGCATGCGGTAGTCGACAGCCAGTTGGGTCACGAACAGCACGGCTTCCGGATCATCGCCATTCACATGGAGGATCGGCGCCTGGATCATCTTGGCAACGTCGGTGGCGTACTCGGTGGAGCGCGCATCCAACGGGTTGCTGATGGTGAAGCCCACCTGGTTGTTGATGACGATGTGAACGGTACCGCCGGTCTTGAAGCCGCGAGTCTGCGACATCTGGAACGTTTCCAGGACCACGCCTTGACCGGCGAATGCCGCGTCACCGTGGATGGAAATCGGCAGCACTTTCTCACCGGTGGCGTCGTTACGACGGTCCTGGCGAGCACGCACCGAACCCTCGACCACTGGCGAAACGATTTCCAGGTGGGAGGGGTTGAATGCCATGGCCAGGTGAACTTCACCGCCGGTGGTCATCACGTTGGACGAGAAGCCCTGGTGGTATTTAACGTCACCGGAACCCAACTCGACCTTCTTCTTGCCTTCGAACTCGTCGAACAGCTCACGCGGGTTCTTGCCGAAGGTGTTGACCAACACGTTCAGGCGACCACGGTGAGCCATGCCGATCACGATTTCCTTGGTGCCATAGGAACCGGAACGCTGGATCAACTCGTCGAGCATCGGAATCAGGCTTTCGCCGCCTTCCAGGCCGAAACGCTTGGTGCCTGGGTATTTGGTGCCCAGGTATTTTTCGAGACCTTCGGCCGCGGTCACACGCTCCAGCAGGTGGCCGCGCACATCGGCGGACAATACCGGACGGCCACGCACGCCCTCTAGGCGGTGCTGGAACCACTGGCGCTGCTCGGAATCAGTGATGTGCGTGAATTCAGCGCCGATGGTGCGGCAATATGTCTGCTGCAACGCTTCGTGAATTTCGCGTAGGCTCGCTTCCTCTTTGCCGATGAACAGGTCGCCGGCACGGAAGGTCGTATCAAGATCGGCATTGGTCAAGCCGTAATGATTGATCGACAGGTCTGCAGGTGCAGGACGCTGCCACAGCCCCAGCGGGTCAAGCTGGGCTGCCTGGTGGCCACGCATACGGTAGGCCTGGATCAGTCGCAGTACTTCAACTTGCTTCTTCTCGTGCTCACTGCTCACGCTGCCGGCGGAAACCGGTTGGGCGCGGCGCTGGTTCTTTGCCAGCAGCACGAACTGATCGCGAATTGTTGCGTGCGATACATCGGTGGCAGCGTTGCCGTCTGAAGACAACGTCTGAAATTTGGTGCGCCATTCTTCTGGCACAGCGTTAGGGTCGTGCAGGTAGAGCTCATAAAGCTCTTCCACATAGGCAGCGTTACCACCTGAAAGATAGCCGCTGTTCCACATGCGCTGCATCACGCTTTCTTGCATGCTTGGTCACCCTCGATTTGGGGACACCACCGGCGAAAACACCGAGTCTGCTTGCAAAAGGCCAAGTGCAGCGACCAAAACAAGCCACTTAGGATCACGCTGATAGTTCGGGTACCAACCCGAATGCCCCTGCTTGTCTCATTTCTTCAAAATAAGAGCCGCGGCTTTGTAAGTCGCTGCTCAAGTTAAAACTACGGCGCCGGTTGAAGCCTGCGCCGTAGCATTTACGGGCACAACGGTCCTGCTTTTACTACAACGTCAGTTACACGCCGCTCTGCAGCAGCATGTTACGGATGTGACCAATGGCCTTAGTCGGGTTCAGGCCTTTAGGACATACGTTGACGCAGTTCATGATCCCGCGGCAGCGGAATACGCTGAACGGGTCATCCAGCGAAGCCAGACGCTCGGACGTCTTGGTGTCGCGGCTGTCTGCCAGGAAGCGGTAGGCTTGCAGCAGCGCAGCTGGACCCAGGAACTTGTCCGGGTTCCACCAGAAGGACGGGCAGGATGTCGAGCAGCAAGCGCACAGGATGCACTCGTACAGGCCATCGAGCTTTTCACGTTCTTCCGGGGACTGCAGACGCTCGATGGCCGGAGCCGGCGTGTCGTTCTGCAGGAACGGCTTAACTTTCTCGTATTGCTTGTAGAAGATGCTCATATCGACGACCAGGTCACGGATAACCGGCAAACCTGGCAGCGGACGAACGATCAGCTTGTTGCCTTTGACCACGGCGGACAGCGGCGTGATGCACGCCAGGCCGTTTTTGCCGTTGATGTTCATGCCGTCGGAACCGCACACACCTTCACGGCAAGAGCGACGATAGGAGAAACCCTCGTCCTGCTCTTTGATCAGTGCCAGTACATCCAGCACCATCAGGTCTTTACCACCGGTATCGACCTGGAACTCCTGCATGAACGGCGCAGCGTCCTGATCAGGGTTGTAGCGATAAACACTGACTTTCAACATGGCAGCCACCCTTAGTAAGTCCGAATCTTCGGTTCAAACGTCGGTACCGTCTTCGGCGAGAAGTTCACGGCACGCTTGGTTACGCGCTTGTCACCCGGGAAGTACAGGGTGTGGCACAACCAGTTTTCGTCGTCGCGATCTTCGAAGTCTTCACGAGCGTGAGCACCACGGGATTCTTTACGAACCTCGGCGGCGATCGCCGTCGCTTCAGCCACTTCCAGCAGGTTTTGCAGTTCAAGGGCTTCGATACGAGCGGTGTTGAACGCCTGGCTCTTATCGTTGATCTTGACGTTGGCGATGCGCGTGCGCAGGTCAGCCAACTGGGCGATGCCCTTCTGCATGTATTCGCCGGTACGGAACACACCGAAGTAGTTCTGCATGCAGCTTTGCAGCTCGCGACGCAGGGTTGCTACGTCTTCGCCATCAGTGCGCTCGTTCAGAGCGTTCAGACGCGCCAGGGCAGCTTCGATGTTGGCGTCGGTGGCGTCATCGTATTCGATGCCGTCAGTCAGCGCTTTTTCCAAGTGCAGGCCGGCCGCGCGACCGAATACCACCAGGTCAAGCAGCGAGTTGCCGCCCAGGCGGTTGGCACCGTGAACCGATACGCAAGCCACTTCGCCTACCGCGAACAGACCATGGATGATCTCGTCCTCGCCTTCGGCGTTCTGGGTGATTGCCTGGCCGTGAATGTTGGTCGGCACGCCGCCCATCATATAGTGGCAAGTTGGAACCACCGGAACCGGAGCAACTACCGGGTCAACGTGGGCAAAGGTCTTGGACAGCTCGCAGATACCAGGCAGGCGGCTGTGCAGCACTTCTTCGCCCAGGTGATCGAGCTTGAGCAGTACGTGGTCGCCATTCGGGCCACAGCCGTTACCGGCGATGATCTCTTTAACCATCGAACGAGCCACAACGTCACGACCCGCCAAGTCTTTGGCGTTCGGAGCATAACGCTCCATGAAACGCTCGCCGTGCTTGTTGATCAGGTAACCACCTTCACCACGGCAACCTTCGGTCACCAGTACACCGGCGCCGGCGATGCCGGTCGGGTGGAACTGCCACATTTCGATGTCTTGTACCGGTACGCCAGCACGCAGGGCCATGCCGACGCCGTCACCGGTGTTGATCAGGGCATTAGTGGTCGACGCGTAGATACGACCTGCACCACCGGTCGCCAGCACAGTAGCCTTGGCGCGGATGTAGGTGGTTTCACCAGTTTCGATGCAGATGGCGATCACACCGACGAACTCGCCTTGTGCGTTCTTGACCAGGTCTACCGCGTAGTACTCGTTCAGGAACGTGGTACCGGCTTTCAGGTTGCCTTGGTAAAGGGTATGCAGCAGCGCGTGACCGGTACGGTCGGACGCAGCGCAGGTACGGGCAGCCTGCCCGCCTTTACCGTAGTCCTTCGACTGGCCGCCGAATGGACGCTGGTAGATACGGCCTTGCTCGGTACGGGAGAACGGCAGACCCATGTGGTCCAGCTCGAACACCGCGGCCGGGCCTTCCTGACACATGTATTCGATAGCGTCCTGGTCACCGATGTAGTCGGAACCCTTGACGGTATCGTACATGTGCCAGCGCCAGTCATCGTTCGGGTCGGCGGAGGCGATGGCGCATGTGATGCCACCCTGGGCCGATACGGTGTGCGAGCGCGTCGGGAACACCTTGGTGATCACGGCAGTCTTGTGACCGCCCTGGGCCAGCTGCAGCGCAGCGCGCATGCCCGCACCGCCGCCACCAATAATGATGGCGTCGAATGAAATAGTTGGAATGTTAGCCATGAATCAGATACCCCAAAGAATCTGCACACCCCAGACGAAGTAAGCGAACATCGCAACGCCGCATACTGCCTGGAAGAGGAAACGTACTGCAGTCGCGGACTTGCCCAGCGCCATCGGCGTCAGGTAGTCAGTCGCGATGGTCCACATGCCAACCCAGGCGTGAGCGCCCAGGGCTACAAGGGCCAGCAGACTGAAGATTCGCATCGCATTGTGGGAAAACAGGCCGTGCCATTGCTCATAGCCTATGCCCGGGTTTGCGACGAGGTATCCGATCAGGAAAATGAAATAAGCCGCGAGAACGACCGCAGACACACGCTGTGCCATCCAGTCATAGAGGCCCGAACGCGACAGATTCGTTACGCTGGTTACCATATCCAAACTCCTGCCAGAACGATCAGCACCACGGAAATGGCGACGATGATTTTCGAGCCCAGGCGGCCGCCTTCCAGCGTCTCACCGATGCCCATGTCCATGATCAAGTGGCGCACACCGGCTACCAGGTGATACAGAAGAGAGGACAGGAGGCCCCATGCTACGAACTTGGCCAGCGGGCTGGTCAAGCATGCCTTCACCTCGGCGTATCCTTCCTCGGAACCCAGGGATTTGCTCAATGCATAAAGCATGATGCCCAAGCCCAGGAACAGGATGATGCCGGAAACACGGTGCAGGAACGACGTAACGCCGGTGATGGGGAGTTTGATGGTCCTTAGGTCTAGGTTTACAGGTCGTTGGCTATTCACGGCTTTTTTTCACACTGAAGAGCCCCTAACAATCAGGGCAAAGTTGTTGGGGAGTGCGACTGGTCAGGTAAGCACCACCCAGGGAGTGCGACCCCCAATGAAAGCAAGCCCAAAAGCCCTTGGCGGTCGGTGGCCGAGTATAGACAGTTAGGTTACTAATGACAACGCGCACACCTCACCCTAATAGCTGATTGCGCTGGCGGGATAAAAGGCGTAAATGGCAGTCAATTTCGACGAAAAAGTACGGTTAAAGCCTTCTGGCGCAAGACTTTAGGCAAATTGACATCTGGATTTATATCAATATAGTGGTGCGGGCCCTGCGTGGGGGGTCTGTCTGATGATTTGAAGCATAAATAGGAGGCCACATGGCTGACAAAAAAGCGCAGTTGATCATCGAGGGCGCAGCCCCCGTCGAGCTGCCCATTTTAACCGGCACCGTTGGTCCCGATGTTATCGACGTACGGGGCCTGACGGCCACGGGCCGTTTTACTTTCGACCCAGGCTTCATGTCGACCGCTTCCTGCGAGTCGAAGATCACCTATATCGATGGTGACAATGGCATTCTGCTTCATCGCGGCTACCCGATCGAGCAACTGGCTGAAAAGTCGGACTACCTGGAAACCTGCTACCTGCTGCTAAATGGCGAATTGCCAACAGCCGAGCAGAAAGCCCAGTTCGTCAGCACCGTGAAGAACCACACCATGGTTCACGAGCAGTTGAAGACCTTCTTCAACGGCTTCCGTCGCGACGCCCACCCGATGGCCGTCATGTGCGGTGTAGTAGGCGCCCTGTCGGCCTTCTATCACGACTCCCTGGACATCAATAACCCGCAGCATCGCGAAATTTCCGCGATCCGCCTGGTTGCCAAGATGCCTACCCTGGCCGCAATGGTTTACAAGTACTCCATGGGCCAACCCATGATGTACCCGCGCAACGACCTGACGTACGCGGAAAACTTCCTGCACATGATGTTCAACACCCCGTGCGAGATCAAACCGATCAGCCCGGTGCTCGCCAAGGCCATGGACCGGATCTTCATCCTCCACGCCGACCACGAGCAGAACGCTTCCACCTCTACCGTGCGCCTGGCGGGCTCTTCGGGTGCCAACCCGTTCGCCTGTATTGCCGCCGGTATCGCCGCACTGTGGGGCCCTGCCCACGGCGGTGCGAACGAAGCCGTATTGACCATGCTCGATGAAATCGGCGATGTGTCCAACATCGACACCTTCATCGCCAAGGCCAAGGACAAGAACGATCCGTTCAAGTTGATGGGCTTCGGTCACCGGGTCTACAAAAACCGCGACCCGCGCGCTACCGTCATGAAGCAGACCTGCGACGAAGTGTTGAAGGAACTGGGCATCAAGAACGATCCGCAACTCGAACTGGCCATGCGCCTGGAAGAGATCGCCCTGACCGACCCGTACTTCATCGAACGCTCGCTGTACCCGAACGTCGACTTCTACTCGGGGATCATCCTCAAGGCGATCGGCATTCCAACCAGCATGTTCACCGTAATCTTCGCCCTGGCGCGGACCGTGGGCTGGATCTCCCACTGGAAAGAAATGCTCTCCAGCCCGTACAAGATTGGCCGCCCGCGCCAGCTGTACACCGGCTACGAGTCGCGTGACATCACCAAGCTGGAAGACCGCAAGTAAGCATTCAACTGCTTAGCTGCATTGAGAACGGCCTCCCTTAGTGGAGGCCGTTTTTGTTGGTGTGGCCTGATCTACCGTCATCGCAGGCAAGCCAGCTCCCACATTGGACCGCATTCCAACAAAAGGACACGGCCCAGCGTGGGAGCCGGGCTCGCCCGCGATGAGGCCAGCCCAGGCAACACAAAACACCCAGGCAAAAAAATACCCCGGCCTTGTGACCGGGGTATCTCTTATGCAGCTGACGACTTAGTGATTAACCGCCCCACTCGCCCCAAGGCCAGTCTGCGAACGCACGAACTGTGGGAAGTACAGCGCACGCTCTTTCTCTGCCGCCGCCGACTTGTCGGTGATGGAGAAGAACCAGATGCCGACGAACGCAATGATCATCGAGAACAGCGCCGGGTACTCGTACGGGAAGATCGCCTTTTCATGGTGCAGGATCGACACCCAGATGGTCGGGCCGAGGATCATCAAGCCCACGGCGCTGATCAAGCCCAGCCAGCCGCCAATCATGGCGCCGCGGGTGGTGAGGTTTTTCCAGTACATGGAAAGCAGCAGCACCGGGAAGTTACAGCTGGCAGCGATGGAGAACGCCAGGCCGACCATGAACGCAATGTTCTGGCTTTCGAACAGGATACCCAGGCCGATGGCCAATACACCCAAGGCTACGGTGGTGATCTTCGACACGCGAATCTCATCTTTCTCGTTGGCTTTGCCTTTCTTGATCACGCTGGCATACAGGTCATGGGACACCGCCGAAGCACCCGCCAGGGTCAAGCCGGCAACCACCGCCAGGATGGTGGCAAACGCCACGGCCGAGATGAAGCCCAGGAAGATACTGCCACCCACCGCGTTGGCCAGATGCACCGCCGCCATGTTGTTACCACCAAGCAAGGCGCCCGCTGCATCCTTGAACGCCGGGTTGGTGCTGACCAGCAGGATCGCACCGAAACCGATGATGAAGGTCAGGATATAGAAGTAGCCGATGAAGCCGGTTGCGTACAGCACGCTCTTACGCGCTTCCTTGGCGTCGCTTACCGTGAAGAAGCGCATCAGGATGTGCGGCAGGCCAGCAGTACCAAACATCAGTGCCAGGCCCAGGGAGAATGCCGAGATCGGGTCCTTCACCAGGCCGCCGGGGCTCATGATCGCTTCACCTTTGGGGTGAACCTTGATCGCCTCGGAGAACAGCATGTTGAAGTCGAAGTTGACGTGCTTCATCACCATCAGCGCCATGAACGAGGCACCGGACAGCAACAGTACCGCCTTGATGATCTGCACCCAGGTGGTCGCCAACATGCCGCCGAACAGCACGTACAGGCACATCAGGATACCCACCAGGATCACCGCCACATGGTAATCAAGGCCAAACAGCAGCTGGATCAGCTTGCCCGCGCCAACCATCTGCGCGATCAGGTAGAACGCCACCACCACCAGCGAGCCACACGCCGACAGGCTGCGGATCTGGGTTTGCCCCAGGCGATAGGACGCCACGTCGGCAAAGGTGTATTTGCCCAGGTTACGCAAGCGCTCGGCGATCAGGAACAGAATGATCGGCCAGCCCACAAGGAAGCCGATCGAGTAGATCAAGCCGTCGTAACCGGAGGTGAACACCAGCGCGGAAATCCCCAGGAAGGACGCCGCCGACATGTAGTCACCGGCAATCGCCAGACCGTTCTGGAAACCGGTGATCTTGCCGCCCGCCGCATAGTAGTCCGCCGCCGACTTGTTGCGCTTGGACGCCCAATAAGTGATGCACAGGGTGGCGCCGACAAACGCGACGAACATCACAATGGCCGAGATGTTCAGCGGTTGCTTGTGCACTTCACCGGTCAATGCGTCCGCCGCCCAAACGGCAGGAGCCAACAGCGAAGCACCGAATAGAGCCAATAGACGCCGGATCATTGCGCAGCCTCCTTGAGAATCGCATTGTTCAGGTCGTCAAATTCGCCGTTGGCCCGACGCACGTAGATGCCGGTGAGAATGAAGGCCGACACAATCAGCCCGACGCCCAGGGGAATGCCCCAGGTAATCGAGGAACCAGGGCTGATCTTGGCCCCCAGCACTTGTGGCCCGTAGGCAATCAACAGGATGAAAGCGGAGTAAAGCCCTAGCATGATCGCCGAGAGAATCCAGGCGAACCTTTCCCTTTTCCTGACCAGCTCCTTGAAACGCGGGCTGTTTTGAATCGAGAGGTAAATGCTGTCGTTCATTGTTTTTATCCTCGCAGCACAGCTTTTTATTATTTTGGAACGTATCCACTGTATGCGGCTGCGCAATGGGTTCCAGACGACCTTAGTAGTAGATCGAGCTTAGCGAGGATTTGTAAAAAGTGTAGGAGCGAGCTTGCTCGCGAAAAACGTCAACGATAACGCGTTCATTCTGGATGATCGCGGTGCCTGTGCGTTCTTCGCGAGCAAGCTCGCTCCTACAATTGGGGCGGGGTTATTTAGCAGTCCATTCGGCGACGCGCTCGGGGTGCTTGGCTACCCAGTCCTTGGCCGCGGCGTCCGGCTTGGCGCCTTCTTGAATCGCCAGCATGACTTCACCGATTTCATCCTTGGAGGCCCACTGGAATTTCTTCAGGAAGGCTGCGACTTCCGGCGCTTTCTTCTCCAGGCCCTTGCTGCCGATGCTGTTGACGGTTTCAGCAGCACCATAAATCCCTTTTGGGTCGTCCAGGAAACGCAGTTTCCACTTGGCGAACATCCAGTGCGGCACCCAACCGGTGACCGCAATCGACTCCTGCTTGTCTTCGGCGCGGGTCAGTTCGGCAATCATCGCCGCACCCGAGCTGGCTTGCAGTTTGTAGTCCAGGCCATATTGCTTGATAGCTTCGTCGGTCTTGAGCATTACGCCTGAACCGGCGTCGATGCCGACGATCTTGTTCTTGAAGGTGGTATCGGTCTTGAGGTCTTCAATGGACTTGGCCTTGACGTATTCAGGCACGATCAGGCCGATCTTGGCGTCTTTGAAGTTGGGGCCGTAGTCGACCACCTTGTCCTTGTTCTTGGTCCAGTATTCACCGTGGGTTACAGGTAGCCAGGCGGAAAGCATGGCATCGAGTTTGCCGGTGGCGACGCCCTGCCACATGATCCCGGTGGCAACCGCTTGCAGTTTTACGTCGTAGCCGAGCTTTTGCTTGATCACCTCTGCCGCCACGTGAGTAGTGGCCACGCTGTCGGACCAGCCGTCCACGTAGCCGATGCTCAGGGTCTTGCTGTCGGCACTGGCCAGTGTGGAGCCCATCGCAACTACCAGAGTGGCAGCTGCGCCCAAGAGTCGTCGCATCTTCATAGTACTTCCCCGAAAGTGCTGCGCCCGACGGATGCCGAGCGACGTCAAACTGTTGTTATAGGGTGCACCGCGCCCCCTTCACGCGCATCGATCCGGTTGCTGAGGCATCAGTGGAGTACTGACAGTTTTATCTTCAACCTGCGTAGGCATTTGCCCTGCTCTGTCAGCGACCTTGGTTGAGCAGGAAACGACATCACATCGCCAGCAGGATGCTTTGTAGGCGTTATCGCCAGAATCCCGCCCGAAGTTTGCATGTCAAAATTATGCAGCCCCACAGGGCTGCGGCAAATCCGGGTAAGATGCGCGCCTTTGCTCCCCCAGATAAGCCGACCATGCCCGCGACTGCCCGCTTCCCTGCCCTGCCCTATTTCTTCGCCTTGATCCTCGGCGTGCTTGCCCTTGTCGGCTATTGGTACGGCCTCGGCCGGCCCGTGGTGTTGCCAGACGTCGCCAGCGCCAGCCATAAGCTGCAATGTGCGTCCTACACACCGTTCGACAAAGACCAATCCCCATTCGATCAACCGTTCGCGTTGCGCCCCGAGCGCATGGACGCCGACCTCGCGCTACTGGCTACGCGCTTTGAATGCATTCGCACCTACTCCATGACCGGCCTGGAGGCCCTGCCGGACATGGCGCGCAAGCATGGGTTGAAAGTCATGGCCGGGGCCTGGGTCAGCAGCGACCCCGTGGCGACCGAAAAAGAGATCAACGAGTTGATCGCGGCGGCCAACGCCAGCCCGGACGTGGTGACCTCGGTGATCGTCGGCAACGAAGCCCTGCTGCGCAAGGAAGTCACCGCCAAGCAACTGGTGGCGCTGATCCATCAGGTTAAAAGCCAAATCAAGCAGCCCGTCACCTATGCCGATGTCTGGGAGTTCTGGTTGCAACACCCGGAAATCGAGCCTGCGGTGGACTTCCTGACCATTCACCTGTTGCCGTATTGGGAAGATGAGCCGTCCGGCATCGACCAGGCGCTCAAGCACGTGGGCGATGTGCGCCAGACCTTCGGCCATAAATTCGCGCCCAAGGACATCGTGATCGGCGAAACCGGCTGGCCCAGCGAAGGCCGGCAGCGCGAAACCGCCGTGCCCAGCCGGGTCAATGAGGCCAGGTTCATGCGCGGCTTCGTGGCCATGGCCGAAGCCAATGGCTGGCGCTACAACCTGATCGAAGCCTTTGACCAGCCGTGGAAACGTGCGAGTGAAGGCGCAGTGGGCGGTTATTGGGGGCTGTTCGATGCAGACCGTCAGGACAAAGGTATCCTCGCCGGCCCGGTGACCAATGTGCCGTACTGGCGGCTGTGGCTGGGCGTCGGCGGGCTCATCCTGCTGGGCACCCTGGTGCTCGGCGGCCGCGTTCGCAGCACTCGCTCTGCGTTAATACTGCCGTTGCTAGGGGCCGTCGCAGCGTGCTCCATCGGCAGTTGGGCCGAACTGACCCGCGTCACTGCGCGTTTCAACGATGAATGGCTATGGGCAGGCTTGCTGGTGGTCTTGAACCTGCTGGTGCTGGCTCATACCGCCCTGGCCCTCAGCGCCCGGCAAGGCTGGCGTGAGCGCGGGTTCAACTGGCTGGAGCAGCGCGCCGGCTGGTTGATGGCAATCGCCGGGTTTGCCGGTGCGGTGATGATGCTGGCGCTGGTGTTTGACCCGCGCTATCGCAGCTTTCCAAGCGCAGCGCTGGTGTTGCCGGCCCTGGTGTACCTGATACGCCCGGTGACCGGGCCACGTCGGGAGATTGCGTTGCTGGCCTTTATCATCGGTGCCGGCGTTGCGCCGCAGTTGTACCGTGAAGGGCTGCTGAACCAGCAGGCCTGGGGTTGGGCAGTGGTCAGCGTGCTGATGGTTGCGGCTTTGTGGCGTTGCTTGCGAGTGCGCAAGGCGTAACACCGCTATCGCAGGCAAGCCAGCTCCCACAGTTGCCCGTGCTCACAGATAGAAATGTGTGAACACAGTCAACTGTGGGAGCTGGCTTGCCTGCGATGAGGCCACATCAGGCGCCGCGAGGCTTCCTGACCAACCGCAACCCCGCAATCACCACCGCGAACACCGCAAACGTCGTGTTGTACAGCGCCAGCGCCGGCAACCCGAACACCAACCCCACCACCGCCAACGCCCACCCCGCACGCCCCGGTACAAAAAAGCCCAGCACCGAAGTGATCAACGCCGCCCACCCCAGCAGCTTGAAATGAATCATCAAACCCAGGTTCGAACGCACCTGGCATTCCCAGCGGCTGGCCTCATCAGCGCAGATGCCAACCCATTGCCCATCCTCCATGAAGCCATAGCGTGCGGCATAACTGGCGGCCAGCCATAACGGCAGGGCAATAAGCAGCAGGATCAACGGCAAACGACGGGACATGGGGCACTCCGATAGGCAAAAACGGCGCCCAGCTTAATCCCACGGCGGCCGTTAGCAAGGTGTTCGCATAGATATCTGTTCAACAAAGCATGGCAAAGTGTATCGTCTCGCTACTATTACCCCGATTCCGACGTTTTTTCCGACTTTTCGTGCCGAGTGCTGGCACTTCGGTGACAAGGCGGTGGTCATAGCCTGCGAACTTCATTCAGCCCGTTCCTCTTAGGGATTAAGTCATGCTCCGTTCCTTGCGCTGTGCTGCCTTGCTGGGCAGCCTATTTTTGAGTGCGTCAGCACTGGCCGTCGATATCGACCAAGCCAGCTATGGCTACCCTTTGACCAACCCGTTCGAAGCGACCATCGCCACCACACCTCCCGATCTGCGGCCAACCCTGCCGACAGACGACGACATCAACCAGTCCGACTACACCCTGACGATGCGCCCCGAGCGCGAGTTCAGCCTGCCGGACAATTTCTGGGCGGTGAAGAAACTCACCTACCGCATTGCCAAGCAGGACCGCGCCGCGCCTTTGATCTTCCTGATCGCCGGCACCGGTGCACGCTTTGACAGCAGCATTAACGAATACCTGAAAAAGCTGTATTACCAGGCCGGCTACCATGTGGTGCAGCTCTCCTCGCCAACCAGCTTCGACTTCATCAGCGCCGCTTCGCGCTTCGCCACCCCGGGCATCACCCAGGAAGACGCCGAAGACATGTACCGCGTGATGCAAGCCGTACGCGCGCAGAACGCCTCGTTGCCCGTGACCGATTTCTACCTCACCGGCTACAGCCTGGGCGCCCTGGATGCGGCGTTTGTCAGCAAGCTGGATGAGACCCGCCGCAGCTTCAACTTCAAGAAAGTGCTGCTGCTCAACCCGCCGGTCAACCTCTACACCTCGATCACCAACCTCGACAAGCTGGTACAGACCGAGGTCAAGGGCATCAACAACAGCACCACCTTCTATGAGTTGGTGCTGAGCAAACTGACGCGTTACTTCCAGCAAAAAGGCTACATCGACCTCAACGATGCCCTGCTTTATGACTTCCAGCAGTCCAAGCAGCACCTGACCAACGAACAGATGGCCATGCTGATCGGCACCTCGTTCCGCTTCTCGGCCGCCGACATTGCCTTCACTTCGGACTTGATCAACCGACGTGGCCTGATTATTCCGCCCAAGTACCCGATTACCGAAGGCACCAGCCTCACGCCGTTCCTCAAGCGTGCCCTGCAGTGTGACTTCGACTGCTACCTCACCGAACAAGTGATCCCGATGTGGCGCGCGCGTTCCGATGGCGGCAGCCTGCTGCAACTGATCGACCAGGTCAGCCTCTACGCCCTCAAGGACTACCTGCGCGACAGCCCGAAAATCGCCGTGATGCATAACGCCGACGACGTGATCCTCGGCCCTGGCGACCTGGGTTTCCTGCGTAAAACCTTCGGCGATCGCTTGACCGTCTACCCGCTGGGCGGCCACTGCGGCAACCTCAATTACCGCGTCAACGCCGACGCCATGCTGGAGTTCTTCCGTGGCTAAATATCTTCTGCTGCTCGCCGCACTGATGTGCGCAGGCGTGGCCAATGCCGACAACAGCAAGGCCCAAGAACCCGTCAAGGTCGATGCCGACGGCTTCAAGGAGCCGCTGACCAAGCTCAAGTTCAACCCAGGCTTGGACCAGCGCGAATTCGAGCGTTCCACGCTCACCGCGCTCAACGTCTACGACCCACTGGAGTCGTGGAACCGCCGCGTGTACCACTTCAACTATCGCTTCGACCAGTGGGTGTTCCTGCCGGTGGTGAACGGTTACCGCTATGTTACGCCGAGCTTTCTGCGCACCGGCGTGAGCAACTTCTTCAACAACCTGGGCGATGTGCCCAACCTGATGAACAGCTTGTTGCAGCTCAAGGGCCACCGCTCGCTGGAAACCACCGGGCGCCTGCTGGTCAACACCACCATTGGCATCGCGGGCCTGTGGGACCCGGCCACCGCCATGGGCCTGCCGCGCCAGAGCGAAGACTTCGGCCAGACCCTGGGCTTCTACGGTGTACCGGGTGGCGCCTACCTGATGCTGCCGATTTTCGGGCCGTCGAACCTGCGTGATACCGGCGGCCTGCTGGTGGACTACAGCGCCGAATCGCAGATCAACTTCCTCAACGTGTCTGAAGTCAGCTCCAACCATCCGGAAGTCTGGGCCCTGCGCGCCGTCGACAAGCGCTACCAGACCAGCTTCCGCTACGGCCAGATGAACTCGCCGTTCGAGTATGAGAAGGTGCGGTATATCTACACCGAATCGCGCAAGTTGCAGATTGCCGAGTAAACAGCAGCGATAAAAAAAGGCCATTCGATTGAATGGCCTTTTTTATGCCTGCGGTTTCACCCTCGCAGTGCTTTCCAACCTTTACCTGCCACGCTGACCACTGCCAGGACGACTGCGCCGGCGATGATCCCCGCCACCGCATTGAGCAGCGTTGGCATCAGCCACGCCAACGCGCCGGTGCTCTGGCTCACGGTTTCGATCCAGTGATGCACCACGGGCACGCCATGGGTGAGGATACCGCCACCAACCATGAACATCGCCGCCGTGCCGATCACCGACAAGCTCTTCATCATGTAGGGGGCCGCGCTCAGGATCGCGCCGCCAATACTGCGCGCCACCTGGCCCGGCTTCTGCGTCAGCCACAGCCCCAGGTCGTCGAGCTTGACGATACCGGCCACCAATCCATATACGCCGATGGTCATGACAATGGCGATACCCGACAGCACGATCACCTGCTGCGTGAGCTGCGCGTCGGCGACGATGCCGAGGGTGATGGCAATGATTTCGGCGGACAGAATGAAGTCGGTACGGATCGCGCCCTTGATCTTGTCTTTCTCGAACGCCACCAGATCGGTTGCCGGGTCGGCCACCGCTTCAGCCAACTGTGCGTGTTCGGCTTGATCTTCAGCCGTGCTGTGCAGGAATTTGTGCGCGAGCTTTTCGAAGCCCTCGAAACACAGATAGGCACCGCCAAGCATCAACAGTGGTATCACCGCCCAGGGTGCAAAGGCGCTGATCAACAGGGCCGTCGGCACCAGGATCAGCTTGTTGATAAACGAGCCCTTGGCCACCGCCCACACCACCGGGATTTCTCGCTCGGCGCGCACGCCGGAGACCTGCTGGGCGTTCAGTGCAAGGTCATCGCCCAGCACGCCCGATGTCTTCTTGGCGGCCATTTTTGTCATCAGCGCGACGTCATCGAGTACCGCCGCGATATCGTCAATCAACACCAACAAGCTGCTTCCTGCCATGAACCGGACTTCCGTTAGAGAGAGATGGCGCGAGCATAGCGCGGCGCAAGGCCTTGCGGGCAGATTGTTGAGGCTTGCGGATGGCCGGTGCTACCATGCGCAACCGCCTGTCATGGCAAGGAAACGTCTGGTTTATGAGCAGCATTCGCGAGCGCAACAAAGAAAAAATCCTGCGGGCGGCGAGCGAGGAGTTTGCCGACAAGGGCTTCGCCGCGACCAAAACCAGCGACATCGCCGCCAAGGCCGGGCTGCCCAAGCCCAACGTCTATTACTACTTCAAGTCCAAGGACAACCTTTACCGCGAGGTGCTCGAAAGCATTATCGAGCCGATCCTGGCCGCCTCCACGCCGTTCAACCCCGAAGGCGAGCCCAAGGAAGTATTGAGCAACTACATCCGCTCCAAAATCCGCATCTCCCGCGACCTGCCGTTCGCCTCCAAGGTGTTCGCCAGCGAAATCATGCACGGCGCCCCACACCTGAGCGCCGACCAGGTTGAGCAGCTCAACGCTCAGGCCAAGCACAATATCGACTGCATTCAGAGCTGGGTTGACCGTGGCCTGATCGCCGCGATCGACCCCAACCACCTGATGTTCAGCATCTGGGCAGCCACCCAGACCTATGCCGATTTCGACTGGCAGATCTCGGCGGTAACCGGCAAGGCCAAGCTGGATGAGGCCGATTATGAGGCGGCGGCGCAGACGATTATTCGGTTGGTGCTCAAGGGATGTGAGCCGGATTGATAGACCGCGGCGAGGCTATCGCAGGCAAGCCAGCTTCCACACGGATTTGCGCCGGACACAAAATGTAAAATGGTCACAATCCCCTGTGGGAGCGGGCTTGCCCGCGATAGCCTACTCACAGTCAGAACGATTCAAGCCGACACCCCCGCATCCGCCATCAACCCCACTCCCTCTATCGCCGTGATCGCACACTGCTCGTCAATATCGGACGTGTCCCCGCTGATCCCGATCGCACCCAGCACCATGCCGCTCTGATCCCGAATCAATACCCCACCCGGCGCCGGCACGACGCTGCCCTGCCCCAGGCTGTTCAACGCCGCGATAAACGCCGGGCGCTGTTGGGCGTCCAGCGCCAGCAAACGTGAACCCTTGCCCAGGGCAATGGCGCCCCAGGCCTTGCCGATGGCGATTTGCGGCCGTAGCAGGCTGGCGCCGTCTTCGCGTTGCAGGGTGACCAGGTGGCCGCCGCTGTCGAGCACGGCGATGGTCAGTGGCGCAGCCGAAATGGTGCGGCCTGCGGTAAGGGCCTGGGTGGCCAGTTGGGTGGCGAGTTTCAAGGTTAAAGCGCTCATGGGTGCCGTCCTTATCTTGTTATGGGTAACGCGGTGAGGTCTGTTTGATCAGATGCTCGATCACACAAATAGAACACAATGATGTTTATTTTTGTATACAATATTTTCCAACAAAGGCTCCACACGTCGAAAAAAGCGCTTCCGACGAACGCAAAGGTCAGTTTACGAAAGGCATTGACCAACGCCGCTCGCCGTGAATACACTTTGGACAGACACCACTTGTATACAATTACAAAACGCAAGAGGCACCAAAACCATGAGCAAAATGAGAGCAATCGAAGCCGCCGTCCTGGTGATGCGCCGTGAAGGTGTGGATACCGCCTTCGGTATCCCAGGCGCCGCGATCAACCCGCTGTATTCGGCCTTGCAGAAGGTGGGTGGCATCGATCACATCCTTGCTCGCCACGTTGAAGGCGCCTCGCACATGGCCGAGGGCTACACCCGTACCAAGGCCGGCAACATCGGCGTGTGCATCGGCACGTCGGGACCGGCGGGTACCGACATGGTCACCGGCCTGTACAGCGCCTCGGCCGACTCGATCCCGATCCTGTGCATTACCGGCCAAGCCCCCCGCGCCCGGATGCACAAGGAAGACTTCCAGGCCGTGGACATCACCAGCATCGTCAAGCCGGTGACCAAGTGGGCAACCACAGTGCTGGAACCCGGCCAAGTGCCTTACGCGTTCCAGAAGGCCTTCTATGAAATGCGCTCCGGCCGTCCCGGCCCGGTGCTGATCGACCTGCCGTTCGACGTACAGATGGCCGAGATCGAGTTCGACATCGACGCCTACCAGCCGCTGCCGCTGGCCAAGCCGCTGGCGACCCGTGTGCAAGTGGAAAAAGCCCTGGCTCTGCTCGACGCAGCCGAACGCCCATTGCTGGTGAGCGGTGGCGGCGTGATCAACGCCGACGCCAGCGAGTTGCTGGTGGAGTTCGCTGAGCTGACCGGCATCCCGGTGATCCCGACCCTGATGGGCTGGGGCACTATCCCGGACGACCACCCGCTGATGGTGGGCATGGTCGGCCTGCAAACCTCGCACCGCTACGGCAACGCGACGATGCTCAAGTCAGACGTGGTGCTGGGCATCGGCAACCGCTGGGCCAACCGTCACACCGGTTCGGTAGAGGTGTACACCGAAGGCCGTAAATTCATTCATGTCGACATCGAACCGACCCAGATTGGCCGCGTGTTCACACCGGACCTGGGCATCGTTTCCGACGCCGGCTCCGCGCTGACGATGTTCATTGAAGTGGCCCGCGAGTGGAAAGCCGCCGGCAAGCTCAAGGACCGCAGTGCCTGGTTGCATGACTGCCAACAACGCAAGGCCACCCTGCACCGCAAGACTCACTTCGACAACGTGCCGGTCAAGCCGCAACGCGTTTACGAAGAGATGAACCAGGTGTTCGGCAAAGACACCTGCTACGTCAGCACCATCGGCCTGTCGCAGATTGCCGGCGCGCAATTCTTGCATGTGTACAAGCCACGCCACTGGATCAACTGCGGCCAGGCTGGCCCACTGGGCTGGACCATTCCCGCAGCGCTGGGCGTGGTCAAGGCCGACCCGAGCCGAAAAGTGGTGGCCTTGTCGGGCGACTATGACTTCCAGTTCATGATCGAAGAACTGGCGGTGGGCGCGCAGTTCAAGCTGCCGTACATCCATGTGGTAGTGAACAACTCTTACCTGGGCCTGATCCGTCAGGCCCAGCGTGGGTTCGAGATGGACTACTGCGTGCAGCTGTCCTTCGACAACCTCAACGCCCCCGAACTCAACGGCTATGGCGTCGACCATGTGGCGGTTGCCGAGGGCTTGGGCTGCAAGGCTCTGCGTGTGTTCGAGCCAGGCCAGATCCAACCGGCCTTGCGCCGCGCCCAAGAGATGATCGAAGAATTCAAGGTGCCGGTGATCGTTGAGATTATTCTGGAGCGGGTGACCAATATTTCCATGGGCACCGAGATCAACGCCGTCAATGAATTCGAAGACCTGGCCCTGGTCGGCAACGACGCGCCGACTGCCATTTCCCTGCTCGATTAAGGAGAACCCTATGCCGCGCTTTGCTGCCAACCTGTCCATGCTGTTTACCGAACAGGATTTCCTTGCCCGCTTCAAAGCGGCTGCCGATGCCGGCTTCCAGGGCGTGGAGTACCTCTTCCCGTATGAGTTCAGCTCTGCCGACATCAAGGCGCAGTTGGACGCCAACGGCCTGACCCAGGTGTTGTTCAACCTGCCTGCAGGTGACTGGGCCAAGGGCGAGCGCGGCCTGGCTTGCCACCCGGACCGGGTCGAGGAGTTCCGTGCCGGGGTCAAACTGGCAATCGCCTATGCCCAGGTCTTGGGCAACACCCAGGTCAATTGCCTGGCGGGAATCCGGCCACAAGGCGTCGATGACGAGACCGTGGAAAAGACCTTTGTCGCCAACCTCAAGTACGCCGCCGAGAAGCTGCAAGCGGCGGGTATCAAGCTGGTGATGGAGATGATCAACACCCGCGACATTCCCGGCTTCTACCTCAACAACACGGCGCAGGCCCTGTCGATTCGCGAGCAAGTGGGCAGCGCCAATCTGTTCCTGCAATACGACATCTACCACATGCAAATCATGGAAGGCGACCTGGCGCGGACCATGGCGGCGCACCTCGGCGAGATCAATCACATTCAGCTGGCGGACAACCCTGGGCGCAACGAACCAGGTACCGGCGAGATCAACTACCGCTTCCTGTTCGAGCATCTGGACCGCATTGGTTACGCGGGTTGGGTCGGCTGTGAGTACAAGCCGTTGACCACTACCGAGGCGGGTTTGGGTTGGCTCAAAACCCACAACGCCATCTGACACAACACAAAACAAAACAATGTGGGAGCTGGCTTGCCTGCGATGCAGACACCTCGCTGTATCAGGCATACGGGGGTGATGCCATCGCAGGCAAGCCAGCGCACACACTAAAAGAGGTTTTTGATCATGGCTAAAATCGGATTTATCGGCACCGGCATCATGGGCCAACCCATGGCCGCCAACCTGCAGAAAGCAGGCCATCAACTGTTTCTCTCCGAACATCACGGCAAGGCTCCGGCTGAACTGATCAGCGCCGGCGCCGTGGCGCTGGCCAACCCGCAACAAGTGGCCCAGGAAGCCGAGTTCATCATCGTCATGGTGCCCGACACCCCACAAGTCGATGACGTGCTGTTTCGCGCCGACGGCGTGGCTGCGGGCCTGTCGCCGAACAAGGTGGTGATCGACATGAGCTCGATCTCCCCTACTGCGACCAAAGCATTCGCCGCCAAGGTCAACCAGGCCGGCGCGCATTACCTGGATGCCCCGGTGTCCGGTGGTGAAGTCGGTGCCAAGGCCGGCACCTTGAGCATCATGGTCGGCGGCGAACCGCAGACGTTCGAACGCGCGCTGCCGCTGTTCCAGAGCATGGGCAAAAACATCACCCTGGTAGGCGGCAATGGCGATGGCCAGACCGCCAAGGTGGCCAACCAGATCATCGTTGCCCTGAACATCCAGGCGGTGGCCGAAGCGTTGTTGTTCGCCTCCAAAAACGGCGCCGACCCGGCCAAAGTGCGTGAAGCGCTGATGGGTGGCTTTGCATCGTCCAAGATCCTGGAAGTGCACGGCGAGCGCATGATCAAGGGCACCTTCGATCCGGGCTTCCGTATCAACCTGCACCAGAAGGACCTGAACCTGGCCCTCGCCGGCGCCAAGGAACTGGGGATCAACCTGCCGAACACCGCCGGCACCCAGCAAGTGTTCAGCACCTGCACGGCACTTGGCGGCGGCAACTGGGACCACTCGGCACTGATCAAGGGCCTGGAGCATATGGCGAATTTCTCGATTCGCGATAAATAACCCACACCGCTGATCGTTCCCACGCTCCGCGTGGGAATGCCTCTTGTGACGCTCCGCGTCACGCTTTGGGCGCAGAGCGTCCCGGACTGCATTCCCACGCAGAGCGTGGGAACGATCGCAGAGCGTGGGAACGATCGCTGCACCTCTAATAACAAGAATCCCCCGGGAGCCCGCTTATGTCGGTCGATCCGCAACACCTGCTTCGCGAGCTGTTTGCCACAGCCATCGATGCCGCCCACCCCCGGCAAGTCCTTGAACCCTACCTGCCTGCCGACCGCAGTGGCCGTGTGATCGTGATCGGCGCCGGTAAAGCCGCGGCCGCCATGGCATTGGTCGTGGAAGATTGTTGGCAGGGCGAAGTCTCGGGCCTGGTGGTCACGCGCTATGGCCATGGCGCGCCATGCAAAAAAATCGAAGTGGTCGAAGCCGCCCACCCGGTTCCGGATGCGGCCGGCCTGGCCGTAGCCCAGCGCGTGCTGGAACTGATCAGCCATCTGGGTGAAGACGACCGTGTGATTTTCCTGCTCTCCGGCGGTGGCTCGGCACTACTCGCCCTGCCCGCCGAGGGCATCACCCTGGCGGACAAACAAGCCATCAACAAAGCCCTGCTTAAATCCGGCGCCACCATTGGCGAGATGAATTGCGTGCGCAAGCACCTCTCGGCCATCAAGGGCGGGCGCTTGGCCAAGGCTGCGTGGCCGGCCACGGTGTACACCTACGCGATCTCCGATGTACCGGGCGACCAGGCCACGGTGATTGCCTCGGGCCCGACCGTCGGTGACCCTAGCACCTCGCAACAGGCCCTGGCGATCCTCAAGCGTTACCACATCGACACCCCCGCTTCGGTGCGCAGTTGGTTGCAGAACCCGGCCTCGGAAACCGTCAAGCCTGGCGATCCGGTGCTTGCCCGCAGCCACTTCCAATTGATCGCCCGCCCGCAGCAATCCCTGGAAGCGGTGGCGGTCAAAGTGCGCCAGGCCGGTTTCAGCCCGCTGATCCTCGGTGATCTGGAAGGCGAAGCCCGCGATGTGGCCAAGGTACACGCCGGCATCGCCCGGCAGATCGTGCAGCACGGCCAGCCACTGGCGGCACCGTGCGTGATCCTTTCGGGGGGCGAAACCACCGTCACCGTACGCGGCAACGGCCGTGGCGGGCGCAATGCGGAATTCCTGCTCAGCCTCACCGACAGCCTCAAGGGCCTGCCCGGCGTGTACGCCCTGGCCGGCGATACCGATGGCATCGACGGTTCAGAAGACAACGCCGGCGCGATCATGACCCCCTGCAGCTACCGCCGTGCCGAAGCCCTGGGCTTGTCGGCCAGTGATGAGCTGGACAACAACAACGGCTACGGCTATTTCGCCGCCCTGGGCGACTTGATCGTCACCGAGCCGACGCGCACCAACGTCAACGACTTCCGCGCCATCCTGATCCTCGAGACTGCCAACCATGACGCCTGACAAGAAGGTCAAAATCCTCGCCACTCTGGGCCCGGCCACCGACGGTATCGACGATATCCGCGAGCTGGTGGAGGCCGGGGTAAATATCTTCCGTCTCAACTTCAGCCACGGCGACCACGCCGACCATGCCCAGCGCTACCAGTGGATTCGCCAGGTCGAGCGCCAGCTCAACTACCCGCTCGGTATCCTCATGGACCTGCAAGGGCCGAAGCTGCGGGTGGGACGCTTTGCCGAAGGCAAGGTGCAGCTCGTACGCGGCCAGGCCCTGCGCCTGGACCTGGATGAAACCCTGGGCGACCAACGCCGGGTCAACCTGCCCCACCCGGAAATCATCGCGGCCCTGGAGCCGGGTATGGACCTGCTGCTCGACGACGGCAAGCTGCGCCTGCGCGTAATCACCAAGCATGCCGATGCCATCGACACCACCGTGCTCAATGGCGGCGAACTGTCTGACCGCAAAGGTGTGAACGTCCCACAAGCGCTGTTGGAACTGAGCCCACTCACCACCAAGGACCGCCGCGACCTGAGCTTCGGCCTGGAGCTGGGTGTGGACTGGGTGGCGCTGTCGTTTGTGCAGCGCCCGGAAGACATCCGCGAAGCCCGCGAGCTGATCGGCGATAAAGCATTTTTGATGGCCAAGATCGAAAAGCCTTCGGCGGTGCAACGGTTGCGTGAAATCGCCGAACTGAGTGACGCGATCATGGTGGCCCGGGGTGATCTGGGCGTGGAAGTGCCGGCCGAGAGCGTGCCGCAGATCCAGAAAGACATCATCAGCACCTGCCGCCAACTGGGTAAGCCGGTGGTGGTGGCCACGCAGATGCTCGAATCCATGCGCTTCTCGCCGGCACCCACCCGCGCCGAAGTCACCGATGTCGCCAACGCGGTGGCCGAAGGTGCAGATGCGGTGATGCTGTCGGCGGAAACCGCCTCGGGCGAGTACCCGCTGGAAGCGGTGCAGATGATGAGCAAGATCATCCGCCAGGTGGAAAACGGCCCGGACTACCAGGCACAGCTGGATGTCAGCCGGCCCAAGGCAGATGCCACGGTGTCGGACGCCATCAGCTGCGCGATCCGCCGCATCAGCAGCATCCTGCCGGTGGCGGTGCTGGTGAACTACAGCGAGTCCGGCAGTTCCAGCTTGCGCGCGGCGCGGGAGCGGCCCGTGGCGCCGATCCTCAACCTCACACCCAACCTGTCCACGGCGCGGCGCCTGAGCGTGGCGTGGGGCGTGCACTCGGTGGTCAATGATCGGCTGCGCCAGGTGGATGAGGTGTGTTCCACCGCACTGGAAATTGCCCAGGCCCAGGGCATGGCGCAGCGTGGCGATACCTTGGTGATTACCGCAGGGGTGCCGTTCGGGCAGCCGGGGTCCACCAATTCGCTGCGTATAGAGACGCTGATTTAGCGCCTGTCAGGGCCTCATCGCGGGCAAGCCCGGCTCCCACATTTGATCGAGTTTGCATGTCGAACATCAATCAAATGTGGGAGCTGGCTTGCCTGCGATGAGGGCAACTCGGTCTTATTGACTCAACCCAAATGCACAACCCAACCTGCCCCGACTGGGCCGAAGCCCTGCTCAACGGCTTCAGCCAAATCTTCCTGCAGCGCCACCCGCTGTGCGGCCTGCTGTGCCTGCTGGCGATCCTGATCGGTGCCCCGGCCTTGCTTGGCGGTGCCTTGCTGGGGGGCGTCGCAGGGTTGCTCACGGCCCAGCGCCGGGGGTATCCCAAAGCCGAGCGCCAGGCCGGGCTGTATAGCTACAACGGCGTATTGCTGGGCCTGTTGATCAGCCAGCACTTTGCCTGGTCGGCGCTGGTGCCGCCGCTGATCCTGGCGTGCGGCGGCTTGAGTGCCATCCTCACTCGGCACTGGTTGAAACACGCGACCCAACCCCTGGATTTGCCAGCGTACACCGCGCCCTTTGTTGGCCTGGGCTGGTTGCTGCTCGGCCAGGCCCCGGAGAACACCCTTGCGCTGAGCGAGCCCGACACTGTCGCTGTACTGGCAGCACCCTTCACCGGCCTTGGGCAAATCATGCTGCTGGATCAGCCCCTGGCGGGTGTGCTGATCGCCCTGGGCTTGCTGCTGGCCGACCGTCGCGCCGTCGCGTGGGCCTTGGGCGGCGCCACTCTCGGCATGCTGGCCGGCCTGTGGTTGAACGACCCCACTGGCGCCCTGCTCGGCCTGCATAGCTATAACCCCGCGCTGGCCGCGCTGGCCCTGTGCTCGTCGCGTCGCCAGCCTTGGTTGCCACTGCTGGGTATCGGCCTGGCCATCCTGCTCACCCCTGGCTTTTGCGGCCTGCACCTGCCCGCGCTGACCGCGCCATTTATTCTCGCGTGCTGGCTGGTGCGCGCCGGTCAGCGAATGCTGCACAAGCCTCACATGGACAGCCCGTTCGAATCGCCCTAGGCTTGCTCGATATTCGTTTCAGGCAGGGTTTATGGACAGCAACAACGACTGGCGCCAGCGCCTCTACATCATGGTGTTCCAAAGCGACACCGTCGCCGGGCGGCGCTTTGACGGCATCCTGCTGCTGATCATCCTCGCCAGCCTGGTGATCGTGATGCTCGACAGCATCGACACAATCCATCAGAACTACGCCGACGTGCTGGCCTATATCGAGTGGGGCTTCACGCTGATCTTCGCCATCGAGTACGGCCTGCGCCTGTATTGCTCGCCCAAGCCGCTGCGCTATGCCTTCAGCTTTTATGGCTTGGTGGACCTGCTCGCCATCGTCCCCGGCATCCTCGCGCTGTACTACAGCGACGCCCAGTATCTGCTGATCATCCGCATCATCCGGATGCTGCGCATCTTCCGCGTGCTCAAGCTCAGCCCGTATCTCAAGCAGGCCAACTACCTGATGGCGGCGCTGCGCGGCAGCAAGCAGAAGATCGTGGTGTTCCTGGTCAGCGTGTGCACCCTGGTGACGGTGTTCGGCACCTTGATGTACGTGATCGAAGGCCCGGAACATGGCTTTACCAGTATCCCCAAGGGCATCTACTGGGCGATCGTCACCCTGACCACCGTGGGCTTCGGCGATATCGTGCCCAAGACGCCCCTGGGCCAGGTGATTTCTTCGCTGGTGATGATCACCGGTTACTCGATCATCGCCGTGCCGACGGGTATTTTTACCGCTGAACTGGCCAGTGCCATGCGCGGCGAACAGCTGCATACCGACTGCCCAGTGTGCAAGAAGGACAGCCATGAACCCAACGCCGCGTTTTGCGCGCGCTGTGGCAGCAATCTGTTTCGCAAACTGGAATAAGCAAAGTTCGTTTTAATCTTTAAAGCTCTATGCAGGCCCGGCTATAGTCGCTGGCAAATTGCCTCCCTCTTCTCGAACAACAAGGAATGAGCAGTGAAAAAAATCCTCAGCGCCTCTCTACTGGCCGCCGGCCTGGCCTTGGCGGGCTCCGCCCAGGCAGCGACCACCCTGCTCAACGTCTCCTACGACGTGATGCGCGACTTCTACAAGGACTACAACGCCGCTTTCCAGAAGCACTGGGCAGCCGAGCATCCGGACGACAAGCTGACGCTGCAGATGTCCTTCGGTGGCTCCAGCAAACAAGCGCGCTCAGTGATCGACGGCCTGCCCGCCGACGTGATCACCATGAACATGGCTACCGATATCAATGCCCTGGTCGACAACGGCAAGCTGGTGCCGGACAACTGGGTGACACGCTTGCCGAACAACAGTGCGCCATTCACCTCAGCCACGGTGTTTATTGTGCGCAAAGGTAACCCCAAGGCGTTGAAAGACTGGCCCGACCTGCTCAAGGACGGCGTGCAGGTAATCGTGCCCAACCCTAAGACCTCGGGTAACGGCCGCTACACCTATCTGTCGGCCTGGGGTTACGTGCTGAAGAACGGCGGCGATGAAGAAAAGGCCAAGACCTTCGTTGGCAAGTTGTTCAAGCAAGCGCCAGTGCTGGACACCGGTGGCCGCGCCGCCACCACCACCTTCATGACCAACCAGATTGGCGACGTGCTGGTGACCTTTGAAAACGAAGCAGAAATGATCGCCCGCGAGTTTGGCCGTGATCAGTTCGAAGTGGTCTATCCAAGCGTTTCCGCCGAAGCCGAACCGCCGGTGTCGGTGGTGGATAAAGTGGTCGAGAAAAAAGGCAGCCGTGCCGTGGCCGAGGACTACCTCAAGTATCTGTGGTCGCCCGAAGGCCAGGAAATTGCGGCCAACAACTACCTGCGCCCACGGGACCCGAAGGTGCTGGCAAAGTACACCGACCGGTTCCCCAAGGTGGACTTCCTGTCGGTGGAGAAGACCTTCGGCGACTGGCGCACAGTGCAAAAGACCCATTTCAATGATGGCGGGGTGTTTGACCAGATCTACTCTGGCCAATAACCCATCTGACTGAATCAACTCGGTCAAACCTGTGGGAGCTGGCTTGCCTGCGAAAGCGATCTATCAGTCATATTTCTGGTGACTGGTGCACCGCCATCGCAGGCAAGCCAGCTCCCACTTTTTTGCGTAGGGCAGATGTGTCTGAATGTATCATCAGCCGGCATAAGTGATATCACCACAAGCAGCCTACTCACTTGAGAGCCTTGTCTTTACTCTCTCACGCCATCGTCCTTCGCCTTTATGAGTACACCATGAACGCAACCTCTCACGCTGCAGGCACCATGACCCGGGGCATGGTCATGCTGTTCGCGTTTTGCTGCGGCGCCATCGTCGCCAACATCTACTACGCGCAACCGATCATCGAGCTGATTGCCCCAGACATTGGCCTGACGCCGGCAATGGCCAGCCTGATCGTGTCCCTCACGCAAATCGGCTATGCCCTGGGCCTGTTTTTCCTGGTGCCTCTGGGCGACCTGCTGGAAAACCGCAAGCTGATGATCACCACCACCGTCGTGGCGATCGCCAGCCTGTTGGGTGCGGCGTTTATCGAACAGCCGAACCTGTTCTTGCTGGTGTCGCTGCTGATCGGTTTCAGTTCCGTCTCGGTGCAGATCCTGATTCCGCTGGCCGCACACCTGGCGCCGGCCGAATCCCGGGGCCGGGTGGTCGGCAGCATCATGGGCGGCCTGCTGCTGGGCATCCTGCTGGCACGGCCGGTGTCGAGCGTGGTGGCCGACCACTTCGGTTGGCGTGCGATGTTCATGGCGGCCGCCGCACTGATGGCGTTTATCAGCGTGGTGCTGATGCTGACAATCCCCAAGCGCCAGCCCGATCACAGTGCCAGCTACGGCCAGTTGCTGCGCTCCCTGGGCACCCTGTTGCGTGAGCAACCGCTGTTGCGCCAGCGGGCGTTCTACCAGGGTTGCATGTTCGCCGCCTTCAGCCTGTTCTGGACTGCCGTACCACTGGAACTGGCGCGTAACCACGGCCTGAGCCAAAGCGAAATCGCACTGTTTGCCCTGGTCGGTGCCCTTGGCGCCATCGCCGCGCCCATGGCCGGTCGCCTGGCCGATGCCGGCCATACCCACCGCGCCTCGTTGCTGGCGATGCTGTTTGGCGCGCTGAGTTTCCTCCCGGCGTTGGTACACCCGCTCTACAGCGTGATCGGCCTGGCAGTCACCGGTGTGGTTCTGGACTTCTGCGTGCAGATGAATATGGTCCTCGGCCAGCGCGCCATCTACGCCCTCGATGCCAACAGCCGCAGCCGCCTGAACGCGCTGTACATGACCAGCATTTTTATCGGCGGTGCGTTCGGTTCGGCGATTGCCAGCAGCGTGTATGAACATGGCGGCTGGTTGGCCGTCATGCTGGTGGGCAGCGCATTTGCGCTAGTGGCCTTGTTGCGCTTCCTGAGTGCGTCACGTAAAGCCGCGTTGGCCACTGCCCAAGCGTCCTGACGGGGCCTTCGGCGCATAAAAACGTTTCACAACGCACAACGGGGCGGGACTTAATCAATCATTGAGTAAGTCCCGCCCCGCGTTGCGTCAAACAATCGCGCCCCCTGCCGCCCCTGTATAGTGCTCAACGAAGTTCAGCGCTACCTTGCCGTCGCGTGCCATTTGCGACAGGTCGATCTTGTCTTTCTCCGTATTGAAGTCCACCAACAAGTCGGCATGGGTGCGTATTGAGAAATATGAGCTCCGTCTCCGGGTTTTATCTGGGCGCTGGCATTACCCATGCACTACTGGGTCAGGTGTTCACGCTGTGCCCGTGCTCCAGGCAACACAGCAAGCGTTCGACGGTATGCGCCAACGGGCCGGAATTATCCAATACGAACAACCCCGCGCCATGACCGGCAATCAATTCGGCAGTGAACCGCGCATTGCGCGCGAGGCGCTCCTCGATATCCGCCAATGACTCCCGCCCACGCGCAATCAGACGCTGGCGCAGCACCGCTTGGTCCACCGTCAGCAGCAATACCAGCAAGGTCGGATAACGCTCACGGGTTTGCGCCAGGTGCGCACGGGAACCGTTGACCAGAACGTCGTCCCCCGCGGCCAGCCAACCGTCGATTTCCCTGGGGATGCCGTAGGACAAGCCATTAGCCTGCCAGCTCAAGGCAAATGCGCCCTCGGCCTCCATGGCCGCAAACTGCTCGGGGCTCACACCTTGCGCCGCTTCGCCCACCGCCTCCGCGGACCGAGTGATCACCCGTCGCACCATGCGGCACCCACGCTCAACCAGACGTGGGCGTGCGGCATCCAGCAGACTGTCTTTGCCCGAACCCGATGGCCCGATGAGATAGATCAACCTGCCTGCCATTAAAAACCCTCTTCGCTTGTCCCCAGACAGGTGCATCCCCGGGACCACTGCGCAGCGCCTGGTTTGCACCCGGGCGGCCACGTCGTAATAGTCGTAGGAAAGTATACCTAGCAATCCTTCCCACGCCAGGCCAGCGATAGCCACATCACTACAGCGCACTGCGCATTCGGCGCATGCGTCGGGCTTTAATTGCTTGGCCCTACCGTGATCTACACAGTGCGTTTGAAAGCCATGAAAAAGGCGACCCTCAGGCCTAATGCCAGTCAGTTAAGAGCTAGAGCAGACAACCAGTGACTTGTGGCGAGGGAGCTTGCTCCCGCTGGACTGCGTAGCAGTCCCATTTTTGGGGCCGCTTCGCGCCCCAGCGGGAGCAAGCTCCCTCGCCACAGTTACCGATTCTGTCTTAACTGACTGGCATTAACCCTCAGGCCGCCTTTTGTCATTGCGCGTACTGCTTGCTCAACCCCGGCGGCACGCCTTGCACGTTGGTCTCTTCCCATGGCCCGTTGGGGCTGATGGAGCGGCTCCAGCCGTTGCTCCAACGGTAGTAAGTGCGCTGGCGGTAGAAGGTGTCAGGCTGATCGTCGAGCACGTACACCTGCATCTTGCCGTCCCAGTGGCTGGCGGCGCCCGGCGGTGGGGCAAAGGTCGGCGACTTGCTTGGCAGGGGTTTGGCCGGTGGCGTCACCGGGCCGGAAGGTTTGGTGCTGGGCTTGGTGTTCGGCTGGGTCGAGGGGCCAGACGGTGGAATAGTCGGGCCGGTCGGCGCCGGAGGTGGGCGGTGGACCGCACAGGCGCTCAGGCCGAGTACCAGGCTGAGCAAGGTGATGCGTGCAAATGCGGTCATGGGTGTGTCCTCAGAATTACTGGTCCGGAGTGTCGATGGTCAGTTGCTGCAACGCAGTGGTGCTGCTGGCCAACGGTTGGCTGCGGCCGATCCATTCGCCAGTGGTCGGTTGGCCGGCCCGGGATATGCGCGCAACCAGTTGGACTTCGGGGAAGTTGGACAGTTTCAACTGCGGCATCATCGCGTCGGCATCGCCCAGTTCGACGGTGACCGGCAATGCGTCGACGGTCACACGCTTGGCAGCCAAGGGCGCCGGGGGGCCGTTTACGGCGCGGGCAAAGATGAACACGCTGTCGCCTGGCAGGACGTTGGCCTTCACTTCGGCAGATAAGTCCACCCGCACGGTCAGTAGCGCCTTGGGCGCCTGGGCGACGCTGCCACCGCTCTCCTTGAGCTTCTCTGCCGCGCGATCAATCCCGCCTTGCAGGGCGACACGGGAATTGTCTTCTGGCGGCAGTTGCGCGAGCAGGCGGTTCCAGTAGTCGATGGCTTCCTGATAACGCTGGCCCTCAAAGGCAGCGATACCCAACAGGCCAAGACTGGTGACTTCCTTGGGATCGAGCTTCAAGGCTTCGTCGGTCAGCGCCTGAACCTGAGGCGACCATTGTTTGTTGTCAGCAAAGTACTGCGCCTGGGCCCATTGCCCGAGCAGTTCCGGTTGGCGCCCGGCCAACGCAACCGTACGTTCAAAGACTTTGGCGGCATCGCCGGCACGGTCTTGGGCCATATAGGCGCGCCCAAGGAAGTACAAACCTTCTGCCGAATCCGGTTGTGCAGCGGCGGCGCGTTCCAGGCGGCGGGTCATGTCGGCCATGGACACCGGCGGTTGGGAAAACTCACGGGTCAGTTCAACCTTGTCGCTCGCGCCATAATGCAGGTACAGCGCAACGCCCAGCACAGGCACCAGAAACGCCGCCAAAAACGGCAGCGGTTTGCCTAACCGCGATTCGCGGGGCTTTTCCACACCTTCAGTGTCGGCCAGCAACTCACGGGCCGCTTCGGCGCGGCCGGTGTCGAGCTGCGCGGTATTCAACACACCTTCGTCCTGCTGCGCTTGCAGCTCGGCGACGCGTTCCTGGTACAGCGCCACGTTCAACGCGGTGCGATCCTCTTCACGCTGGGCACGACGGCCACGCAACACAGGGATCAACAGGAAACTCAGGGCAATCAGTAGCAGCAAACCGGCTGCGAGCCAGAAATCAATCATCAGTCTTGGTGTCCAGCAATTGGTCGAGGCGTTTACGCTCTTCAGGGGACAGCGCATCGGCGCCATCAATCGGTGCGACACGGCGCCGACGCACGATCACGGCCATTACCACCACACCGGCCAGCAGCAGCCCGGCCGGGCCAAACCACAGCAGCGCGGTCTTGCCGGTGAGTGCCGGTTTGTAGCGTACGAAATCACCGTAGCGGTCGACCATGAAGTCGATGATCTGCTGGTCGTCCTTGCCCTCCCCCAGCATGCGGAAAATCTCTCTGCGCAGGTCGGTGGCGATCGGGGCGTTGGAGTCGGCGATGTCCTGGTTCTGGCATTTGGGGCAGCGCAGTTCCTTGGTCAGGTCGCGGAAACGCTCACGCTGCGCGTCGTTGGCGAATTCATAGGTGTCGATGGCGGCGTGGGCCACGCCGGCCAGGCCCAGGGCTAAAACGGCAGCGGTCAACCAACGCTTCATGGCTTGGCCTCATCGACCAGGGCCTGGTACTTGGCGGCCAGTTGCTCACGCCACACCGTTTCGTCGATCACACCGACGTACTTGTCGCGGATCACACCTTTGGCGTCGATGAAGAAAGTTTCCGGCGCGCCGTACACACCCAGGTTCAATCCCAGGTTGCCGTCTTCGTCGCGGATATCCAGCTGGTACGGGTTATGAAATTCCGCCAACCACTTCAAGGCCGACGCATTGTCGTCCTTGTAGTTGATGCCGTAGATCACCACACCCTTCTCGGCCAGCTTGTTCAGCACCGGGTGTTCGACGCGGCAAGAGATGCACCAGGTGGCCCACACGTTGACCAGCGCCGGCTTGCCCTGCAAGTCTGCCTGGGTCAGGGTCTTGTCACCCTGCACCGTTGGCAGGTTGAAGGCGGGGAACGGCTTGCCAATCATCGCCGAAGGCAGCTCGGCAGGGTCCAGGTACAACCCGCGATACAGGAACACCGCCACCAGCAGGAACAACGCCAGCGGCACAACCATCAACCAACGCTTCATACCGCAGCTCCCGAAAGGCCAAGCGCTTCACGCACCCGGCTCTTGACCTTGACCCGATAGCGCCGGTCCAGCGCTGCGAGCAACCCGCCGAACCCGGTGAGCAAACCGCCGAACCAGATCCAGCGCACGAAGGGTTTGACATGCACGCGCACGGCCCAGGCCCCGTCGCCCAAGGGTTCACCGAGGGCCACATACAGGTCACGGGTGAAACCGGCGTCGATACCAGCCTCGGTCATCATCGAACTCTGCACGGTGTACAGGCGTTTCTCCGGGTGCAGCACGGCGATTTCCTTGCCATTGCGCACTACGCGCACCGTGCCTTTGTCGGAAGTGAAGTTCGGCCCTTCGAAGTGCTTGGCACCTTCGAAGATGAAGTGGTAACCGGCCAGGTCCATGGACTCGCCCGGCGCCAGGCGCAGGTCGCGCTCGGCGCTGTTCTGGCTGGACAGCACTACCCCAAGGGCGCACACCGCGATACCAATGTGGGCGATCTGCATGCCCCAATAGCTGCGGGTCAGGGTGGGCAGGCCCTTGAGCAAACCCTTGTGGCGCGTTTTGTCGACGATGTCCCGCGCCCCCGCGAGCAACACCCAGGCTGCCAGCAGGAACGTCGCGAGTACCGCCCAATTGAAGTCGCCGTAGGCAAACCCGGCGATCACCGCCAGGGCCACGCTGCCGAGCAGCACCGGCATCAGCATGCCCGCCAGCCATTTCACCGGGGTGTCTTTCCAGCGCACCAGCACGCCGACCGCCATCACCACCATCAACAGGCCCATCAGCGGGATGAACAACGCATTGAAGTACGGCGGCCCCACGGACAGCTTGGCGCCGCTCAAGGCGTCCAGCACCAGCGGGTAGAGGGTGCCGAGCAGGATCATCGACGCGGCTACCACCAGCACCAGGTTATTGCCCAACAACAGGGTTTCCCGCGACCACAGGTTGAAACCGACCTGGCTCTTGACCACCGGTGCGCGCAGGGCAAACAGGGTGAGCGAGCCGCCGACGACAAACAGCAGGAAGATCAGGATGAACACGCCGCGCTCAGGGTCTGAGGCAAACGCATGCACCGAGGTCAGCACGCCCGAGCGCACCAGGAAAGTGCCGAGCAGGCTGAGGGAAAACGCCGCGATGGCGAGCAGTACCGTCCAGCTCTTGAACACGCCACGTTTTTCGGTGACGGCCAGGGAGTGAATCAGCGCGGTACCCACCAGCCACGGCATGAAGGAGGCGTTTTCCACTGGGTCCCAGAACCACCAGCCGCCCCAGCCGAGTTCGTAGTAGGCCCACCATGAGCCCAGGGTGATACCGATACCGAGGAAGGCCCAGGCAACGATGGTCCATGGCCGTGACCAGCGCGCCCAGGCGGCGTCGAGACGCCCGCCGAGCAAGGCGGCGATGGCAAACGCGAAGGCCACGGAGAACCCCACATAACCCATGTAGAGCATCGGCGGGTGCACGATCAGGCCGATATCCTGCAGCAACGGGTTGAGGTCGTGACCGTCCACCGGGATCTGCGGCAGGATGCGGGTGAACGGGTTGGAGGTCATGATCAGGAACAGCAGGAAGCCGATGCTGATCATGCCCATCACCGCCAGCACCCTCGCCAGCATCACTTGCGGCAATTGGCGCGAGAACACCGAGACGGCGAAGGTCCAGCCGCCGAGGATCAAGGCCCACAACAGCAATGAACCTTCGTGGGCACCCCACACGGCGCTGAACTTGTAGTACCAGGGCAAAGCGCTGTTGGAGTTGTTGGCAACGTAGGCAACCGAGAAATCGTCGGTCATGAAGGCGTAGGTCAGGCACCCAAAGGCGAACAGCAAGAACGCAAACTGGCCCCAGGCGGCCGGCTGCGCCAGGCTCATCCACAGGCGGTCGCCGCGCCAGGCACCGAGCAAGGGCACCACGGCCTGGACCACGGCAAAGCACAGCGCGAGGATCATCGCCAACTGGCCCAGCTCCGGAATAAACAGTGCGGACGTCATGGCTCAGCCCTCCTTGACTGGGGTGGCGGGAGCGGTTTGGCCGCTGTCTTTCAAGGCTTTGGTGACCTCGGGCGGCATGTATTTTTCATCGTGCTTGGCCAGCACTTCGTCAGCCACTACCACGCCATCGGCGTTGAGCTTGCCCAGGGCGACAATGCCCTGGCCTTCCCGGAACAGGTCCGGGAGGATGCCGCGATAGGTGATGGTCACAGCCTTGTTGAAATCGGTGACGACGAAGGTCACGTCCAACGAATCGCCGGAACGCTTCAACGAGCCCTGCTCTACCATGCCGCCAGCGCGGATGCGCGTATCGACCGGTGCCTCGCCATTGGCGATCTGGGTGGGCGTGTAGAACAGGTTGATGTTCTGCTGCAGGGCGCTCAGGGCCAGGGTCACGGCAATGCCGACGCCGGCCAGGATGGCAAGGATGATCAACAGACGCTTTCTACGCAGCGGATTCACTTTTCGGTCTCCCGGCGCAGACGTCGCGCCTCTTGTTGCAGGTAACGCTTGCGGGCCAGGATCGGCGCGGCGACGTTGAGGGCCAGCACCGCCAGGCAGATGCCATAGGCCGTCCAGACATACAGGGCGTGGTGGCCCATGGCGAGAAAATCGCTGAAAGAAGCAAAACTCATCCACGTGCTCCCAGGCAATTTTGCACTTCGACTTTCACCCAACTGGTACGGGCTTCACGCTTGAGCACTTCAAGGCGCATGCGCAGCAGCAATACGGCGCCGAAGAAACAGTAGAAGCCCAGCACCATCAACAGCAACGGCGCCCACATCTCCACGGGCATCGCCGGTTTTTCGGTGAGGGTGAAGGTGGCGCCTTGGTGCAGGGTGTTCCACCACTCCACCGAGTACTTGATGATCGGGATGTTGATCACGCCGACAATCGCCAGCACCGCGCAAGCCTTGGCGGCGCTGTCACGGTTGCTGATGGCGTTGCCCAGGGCAATCAGGCCGAAATACAGGAACAGCAGGATCAGCATCGAGGTCAGGCGCGCATCCCACACCCACCACGAGCCCCAGGTCGGTTTGCCCCAGATCGCACCGGTCACCAGTGCCACGGCGGTCATCCATGCACCGATCGGCGCGGCGCATTGCAGGGCCACGTCGGCCAGCTTCATCTTCCATACCAGGCCGACGATGCCACACACCGCCAGCATCACATAGCAGGACTGGGCCAGCATCGCCGCAGGTACGTGGATATAGATGATGCGAAAGCTGTTGCCTTGCTGATAGTCCGGCGGCGCAAAGGCCAGGCCCCAGACCAGGCCAGTGCCGATCAGCAGGATGGCGGCGATACTCAACCACGGCAGCAGCTTGCCACTGATGCCATAAAACCATTTGGGCGAGCCGAGCTTGTGAAACCAGGTCCAGTTCATTGCTGTTTCCATCACGGTGCTTTTCGTCGTGGCGAAAAGCTCAGGGTCTTTACTGACTCAGCGTCATTGACGCCGGGTCAGACCTCATTATTCACCGACGCTGATTTTCAGGCCGGCGGCTATAGCAAAAGGTGTCAGGGTTACCGCCAGGGCGGTCAGGCTACCCAGCCACAAGAGGTAACCGGTCGCCGGCATACCCATGAGCGCGGCTTGCAACGCGCCACTGCCCAGGATCAACACCGGGATATACAAAGGCAGAATCAACAGGGCCAGCAACAGCCCGCCACGCTTCAAGCCGACCGTCAACGCTGCGCCCACCGCCCCCAACAGGCTGAGCACCGGCGTGCCGAGTAACAAAGACAGGAGCAGCACCGGCAGGCATTCAACGGGCAACCCAAGCATCATGGCAAGCAGTGGCGAGAGCAAGACTAGCGCCAAGCCGGAAAAAACCCAGTGTGCCAGCACCTTGGCCAGTACCAGAAGTGGCAACGGGTGCGACGAAAGGACCCACTGCTCCAGGGAACCGTCCTCGAAATCACTGCGAAACAGCCCGTCCAGCGAGAGCAGAACCGATAAAAGCGCGGCGACCCACACCAGTCCTGGGGACAAGGTTTGCAACAGTTTAGTCTCCGGACCAACCGCCAGCGGGAACAGCGCGATCACGATGGCAAAGAACACCAGCGGGTTGGCCAGTTCGGCGGGGCGACGGCACAACAGCCGGGCTTCGCGGGCGACCAACAGGGCGAACACACTCATAGCGACCACCGCCCCAGGTCCAGCTCACGGTAGCCAGCAGGCATACGCGCCAAGGTGTGGTGGGTGGTGAGCACCACCAGGCCGCCTTGCTCGCAGTGCTGGGCCAGGTGTGCTTCGAGTTGAACCACGCCTTGTTTGTCGAGGGCGGTGAAAGGTTCGTCGAGAATCCACAACGGCGGGCCGGGCAAGTACAAGCGGGCCAAGGCCACGCGGCGCTGCTGGCCTGCGGACAGGGTGTGGCAGGGAACGTCCTCAAAGCCCTTGAGGCCCACGGCGGCCAGGGCCTGCCAGATGGCGTCACGGGAAGCAGGATGATGCAGGGCGCTGAGCCAACTGAGGTTTTCTTCAGCAGTGAGTACGTCTTTGATGCCGGCGGCGTGGCCGATCCAGATCAGGTTGCGCGCCAGCTCGCTACGCTGTTCGTTCAAGGGCTTGCCGTTGAGATGCACCACGCCGGCCGTCGGCTGCATCAGCCCGGCCAGCAGGCGCAGCAGGCTGGTCTTGCCGCTGCCATTGGGGCCACTGATTTGCACCATGTCCCCACCCGTCAGCCGCAGGTCGAGTTGCTCGAACAGCAGGCGCAGGTCGCGTTCACAGGCAAGCGCTACGGCTTCAAGAAGAGGGCTGGTCAAAAGATCGCGGGCCTTTACGGTTCAAGTCGGCGGTGCAGCGGCCGTTATAGAGAGATGCACAATAACGGCTTTGGCGACCGATTTTAGAGAGCTGGATCAAATAGTTGTGAGGTTTTTACCGCTCTCTTTGCAGACGGGCGGCATTATACATGCGATGCCCTACTCTAAAGAGGGCAATTTCCCCAGAGACGATGCGCACGATGACCGGCGAGATCAACCTTCCTCCACTGCCGCCAACCTCCGCACCCGGGCCCACTCCGCTGCCTGGGGCCGGCGCATTGCTCAAACTGCTGGAGCCGCAGGCCGGGTTGATCGACCCGGGGAAAACCGTGAACGCTGAGGTCATCGCGCTTAAACAAGGCGGCGAGGCCTTTCAGTTACTGCTCAAACTGACCCTCGAAGGCGGTCGCCAGGCGCTGGTGCAGGCCAGCAGTGCCCAGCCCTTGCCTCTAGGCAGCAATGTGGCGGTGAGCCAGACGCCTGCGGGCAACCTGGCCCTTACCTTGCAGCAAGCCATGAGTGCCAACGTGGCCGCTCTCACTCGCCTCGACACCCACCAGATGCCGGTGGGTACGTTGTTGCAAGCCAAGGTGCTGACCACGCAGATGCTGCCCCAGGGCACGGCGCAACCGGCGATCTATCGCTCGCTGGTGAGTGTGCTCAATAACGCCCTGGCCGGTGCCACCCTGACCTTGGAAAGCCCTCAACCGCTAAGGGTGGGCAGCTTGCTCAGTGCTGTGGTGCAGAACGCGCAGACCCTGAACTTCGTACCGCTAAGCGGCCTGAAGGACCAACTGGCCGTGACGCAGCAACTTGCCACTCAGCAAAGTCGCCAAGGCTCGCTGGATGCGGTGTTCACCGCCTTGCAAAACCTGCCCCGTGGCGACAGCACATCGGCCGAGCTGCGGGCCGCCGCCGAGCGATTGTTGGCGGCCTTGCCCGATCTGGCACAGGTCAGCAATCCCAAGGTGCTGGCCCAGGTGGTGCAGAACAGCGGCGCCTTTCTGGAAGCCAAACTGCTCGCCGGCCAGAACCCGCAAATCCCACCGTTGGACATGAAAGGCGCGCTGTTACGCCTGGTCGCAGACCTGCTGCCCGCCCTGCCCGCCAGCACCAACCTGAATGCGATCCTCGCCGCCAATACCCTGGCCCAGGTGTTGCCGCACTTTGTGCGCAGCCCGCTGAACACCCTCGGCCAGGTCGGCGCCCGGCAGATACCCGCCGGCTTCCCGCTGCCCGAGCGGCTCATGGCAAAACTGGAAGGTGAAGGCGACCTGGAAAGCCTGCTACGCCTGGCCGCCGGGGCGATCTCGCGCTTGCAGAGCCATCAACTGTCGAGCCTGGAACAGACCGGCACCACCGCCGACGGCCGCCTGCAAACGACCTGGCAGTTAGAGATCCCGATGCGCACTCTGCAAGACATCGTGCCGCTGCAGGTCAAATTCCAACGCGAGGAGCCCGCGCCAGACAAGGACCAGCCCGAGCGCAAGGATAAAAAAGATCCGAAACAAATGCTTTGGCGCGTCGAACTGGCCTTTGACATGGAGCCGCTGGGGCCGTTGCAAGTTCAGGCGCAGCTGTCTCAAGGCAAACTGTCCAGCCAGCTATGGGCCAGCCGCCCTTTCACGGCCAGCCTGATCGAAAGCCACTTGGGCAGCCTGCGTGAGCGCCTGGTCTCATCCGGGCTCAACGTCGGCGACCTGGATTGCCACCTAGGCACCCCGCCACGCGGGCCAAAAACCGGACTGGAGCAACGCTGGGTGGATGAAACCGCATGAGAAACGCCGACCCGCCCCGCCAGGCCATCGCCCTCAAGTACGACGGCCAACAGGCCCCTACTCTGACAGCCAAAGGCGATGATGCCCTGGCCGAAGCCATCCTCAAGCTGGCACGGGAGAATGAAGTACCGATCTATGAAAACGCCGAGTTGGTGAAGCTGCTGGCGCGCATGGAACTGGGGGACAGCATTCCGGAAGAGTTGTACCGCACGATTGCCGAGATCATTGCGTTTGCCTGGACGTTGAAGGGCAAGTTCCCGGCCGGCTACGACCCGGAGGCGGGGCCGGTGGAGCGGGATGTCACTGAGCAGGGTGACGATTACTGATTGCTCATAGGGCACATACACATCCAAATGTGGGAGCCGGCTTGGCTGCGATAGCCATCGGTACCTACACAACTTCGGCGCGACGCTGGATCTGTGGCGAGGGAGCTTGCTCCCGTGACGGCCTACCAACCGACGCAAATCTCCCTGACGCACCACGATCCAAATGTGGGAGCGCGGGGCGGCAGGTAAATAAGCGTCGGCTGGTCGGTCGTCACGGGAGCGAGCTCCCTCGCCACAGGTTTTGCGTCGTTCAGAGGTTGTGTAAATACCTATGGCTATCGCAGGCCAACCAGCTCCCACATTTTTAGCGCGCGGTCAGTTAAGGACTTCGCTCAAAGGAATGAAGTTGACCCGGTCGCCGATGGCCAGCGTGGTCCCTTCCAGCACCTCCACAAAGCCTTCAGCCCACGCCGCACTGCGCAGCACCCCGGAGCTTTGGTTGCGGTAGATGATCGCCTTGCCCTGTTCGATCCGCCCGCGCAGGTACTCGCGGCGGTTGCCGGGCTTGGGCCAGACGAACCCTGCCGGCACTTCGAAGCGCAGCGGCTGCACCTCCTGCACCCCTTGACGGCGCAGCAGATACGGGCGCGCCAGCAGCGCAAAAGTCACCAGGGTCGAGGCCGGGTTTCCCGGCAGGCCGATCACCGGCACGCCACGAAAATGCCCGAAGGTCAGCGGCTTGCCCGGTTTGATCGCCAGCTTCCACAGCGCCAGTTCACCCTCTTCCCGCAAGGCAATGCCGAGGAAGTCCGCTTCGCCCACCGACACACCGCCGGTCGAGAGGATCAGGTCAACGCTGCCCAGCCCCGCCAGGCGCGCGCGGGTCTGTTCCAGATCATCCGGTAGAATCCCGGCATCGATCACTTCGCAGCCCATGCGCACCAGCCAGCTGCACAGCACGCGACGGTTGCTGTTGTAGATCTGCCCAGGGCCGAGCGGCAACCCTGGCTCGATCAGTTCGTCGCCGGTCGACAACACGGCCACGCGTACGCGCCGCACCACCTCGAGTCGATCACGTCCAAGAGACGCGGCCAAACCGAGTTCGATAGGGCCCAGGCGGGTGCCGGCACTGAGTACGGTCTCACCGACCGTGGTCTCTTGGCCCTGAGGCCGGATGTTGTCGCCCATCTGCAATGGCTCGGTGAAACTCACGCGCTGGTCGGTATGCACCACGGCGTTTTCCTGCATCTGCACGCAGTCAGCGCCTTGGGGCACCGGCGCGCCGGTAAAGATGCGTGCACAGGTGCCGGCCGCCAAGGGTTCAGGGGCAGTGCCGGCGAAAATCCGCTGGCTCACCACCAAGGGCTCGCCGGTCCAGTCCGCCAGGCGCACGGCGTAGCCGTCCATGGCACTGTTGGGCCACGGTGGCAGGTCGAGTGTGGAGATCAGGTCCAGGGCCAATACCCGGCCATCACACTCAGCCAGAGGCAGTACTTCCTGCTCGCGGATCGGCGCGGCGGCGGCCATGTCGAGCAAACGCTGCAGGGCTGCTTCCACCGGCATCAGGGCGCCGGTCTTGCCGGGCTTATCCACGGGATTCACAAGGTTCGGCCAGCTTCAGATGCGGAACGAAGTTGCATGGGCGGTGACGGTTATCCAACTGCTCGGCGAGGATGCCGTCCCAACCGGTGCGCACCGCATTGGTGGACCCTGGCAGGCAGCACACAAGAGTGCCATTGGCCAACCCCGCCAAGGCGCGCGATTGCACGGTGGAGGTGCCGATATCGGCCACGGAGATCTGGCGGAACAGCTCGCCAAAACCATCGACCTGCTTGTCGAGCAGGCAGCTCACTGCTTCAGGGGTACTGTCGCGACCGGTGAAGCCGGTGCCGCCGGTAATCAGCACCACCTGCACCACGTCTTCGGCGATCCAGTGGGCCACCTGGGCGCGAATCTTGTAAAGGTCGTCCTTGAGCAGCACGCGCTCGGCCAGGCGGTGGCCGGCGGCGGCAAGACGATCGACGAAGACCTGGCCGGAGGTGTCGGTCTCCAGGGTGCGGGTGTCGCTGACCGTCAATACAGCAATATTCAGGGGTACAAAGGGCGCATCGGCCTTGGCTTTCATGGCACGGTCCGGTTGTCGAAGGAACAGCCCGATGTTATATCACAGGCCCCTGTTTCCCTGCCGCAGCGCAACCACCATGACGTTTGAATTTTCTTCCCTGCCGTGTTCGATCCTGTTGCTGGCCGGTGGTCGCGGCCAACGCATGGGCGGGCAGGACAAAGGGCTGCTGGAATGGCAAGGTCAGCCCTTGATCGCCCACCTGCACCAGTTGGCCCGGCCGCTCACCGATGACCTGATCATCTCGTGCAACCGCAACCATGAACGCTACGCGCTCTATGCCGACCAACAGGTGAGCGATGACAACCCGGGCTTCCCCGGCCCGCTGGCAGGTATCCGTGCAGGACTCTTCGCCGCACGCCATGAGCATCTGCTGATATTGCCTTGCGATGTGCCGCAGATCGATGCGCGACTGCTCGCCGACCTACGTGCGACCGCACGACGCAATCGGCAGCTACCGGTGATGGTGCGCCAGGGTGACTTCTGGGAACCCTTGCTGTGCGTCATCCCCACTCGCCTGAAAAACCAGGTGGAACAGGCGTGGCAAGCGGGGGAGCGCAGCCCGCGCAAGCTGTGGCTGCAACTGGGTGCCGTGGCGCTGGAATGTCCGGCCGATGACCCGCGCCTGGCCAATCTTAATACGCCCGAGCTGTTGCACCCCGGGGCTGGCATGTCAGAATGAACCCTGCACAAGGAACTTTGCCGGCGTCCCGTACGTCACAAGGTCAGCAATTTAAAAGTATTCTCTCGGAGACAAACTCATGACTCAACGGACCATCGCCGCTCTCATGCTTGCACTGGGCCTCGCCACCCTCGCCGGTTGCGCTTCGCCAACAGTGATCACCCTGAATGACGGTCGCGAAATCCAGGCCGTCGACACCCCGAAGTACGATGAAGATTCGGGCTTCTACGAATTCGAACAACTGGACGGCAAGCACACCCGTATCAATAAAGATCAGGTTCGCACCGTTAAAGACCTGTAAGCCTCAGCGCTTGCACACAAGGCCCGCCTAGCGCGGGCCTTGCTGTTCCTGGGGTTTACCAGTCCAGGGTGATCTGGCTGCGAAAGCTGCGTTGTTCACCGCTTACCGGGTCGATAAAGCGCACGCCCTGGGCCAGTAGCTTGAGTGGCTTGGCGTAATCGTCCTCGGCATCCTTGATCACTTCGGGGTAGAACGGGTCATTACAGATGCTCGCCCCGAGCGCCGTCATATGCACGCGCAGCTGGTGCTTCTTGCCGGTCACCGGGAACAGGCCGTAGCGCCATAGATCAGCGTTTTTCTCGCGCACCTCTACCGCCGTCTCGGTGTTGCTGGCACCCGGCCCTTCCTGCATGCGAAAGAAAGGTTCGCCATCCACCAAACGGCTTTTGTGCACCAACGGGAAGCTGAGGTGCGGCAAGGCCGGAGCGATGGCTTCATAGAATTTGTCGATACGTCGCGTGGGAAACAATTGCTGATAGGCCGAACGGCTGTGCGGGTTGGCGGAGAACAGCACCAACCCCGCCGTATGTCGGTCGATGCGATGCAGGGGCACCAGGGCGGGATTGTCCAGGCGCCGGATCAAGCGTCGCAACAAGGTGTGCTCGACGTACTCGCCAGCGGGTGTCACTGGCAGGAAATGCGGTTTGTCCGCCACCACCAGGTGCTCATCCGCGTACAGGATGTTTTCCAGCACCGGAATCACTTTCTCGTTGGGCACTTCGCGAAAGTAATAGATGCACAAGCCTTCCTTGTAGCCCAGGCCCAGGCTGATCGGGCTGCCATTGACATCCAGCACCCGGCCGCGGGCAATGCGGTCCAACCATTGTTCGCGGCCGATGGCCGGAAAGTGTGCGCACAGGCAATCGAGCACCGTCACCCAGGAGCCCGGCGGCAAGTACAGGGTGCTGGCTTGGTGCTGGGAGGGGGAAAAAACGGAAGTGGACATGCCGACGCTCAAAGCCTGGAAAACAGGCGGGCATTATCGCCCATGGCGCGCGATTGCCTAGGGCCTATCTCAGGCCTTGGCCAGTTGAGCTCGCAGCACTGGCGAGGCGCTTGCCGCCTCGGTGAATTCCTTGAGCCAGCGCAGCACGTCCACCGCTTCCCAACGACCCGGGTCATACAACGCGTAGAGCAAGCCCTGATAACCCACCACATCCAGCTGCTTGTGATAACCGGCGCGCTGGAACAGCGCCTCGATTTCCGCGAAGCAGGTGTTGAAATGCACTTTGTTAAACGGCGTCTTGCCTTCCGTGACCAGGCCATCGAGGCGCAGTTCGTTCACCGCGTCACGCACCACATCGGCGGACATGCGATTGACGCTGCTTTTAAGTTGTTCAACATTCACCACGGGCGTTCCCTCTATTCAATCGCTGTACGAATATACAGTAACTTAATATTTGGAAAGCCGCCATCGCATAAATCTCAGCGCAGGAAGGTAACCACCTGCGCGGTGTCGAACGGCCAGTCCAGTTCCGCCCCGGTGTCCGTGCGGCGAAGCACCGGAATCCGCAGGCCGTAGACGTCTGTCAGGTCCTCCGGATCGGCGATATCCACCAACTCCACCAACAACCCGTGCTCGACGAGCGGCATGACTTCGGCTTCGGCAATCTCACACAGATGGCAACCCAGGGTGCCGAACAGCTGGCATTCAGGAAGCATGATGAAAAGACTCGAACAAGAAACGAACGTCCATTCTAATCCCAACAAGCCCCTGTAGGAGCGAGCTTGCTCGCGAAAAACTCCCGCGCGCCGCGTTCACTCAGGAACCCCGCGTTATCGTTGACGTTTTTCGCGAGCAAGCTCGCTCCTACGGTGCAAAAAGCCTGATCCAGATCACCATGGCCTATAACTGATTCAGCGATTCTTGCGGCTTTTTGCCGCTCGCCCCGCAACGGAGATGCCTGTGTTCGCCAACCTGCTGATTATTCTGGCCTCATCCCTGGTGGTGATTGCACTGTTTCGCCGGCTGCAGCTGCCGCCCGTGCTGGGCTACCTGTGCGTAGGCCTGGCAGTGGGCCCCACCGCGCTGGACTGGGTCAATGACAACGAAGACCTGCCGGACCTGGCCGAGATGGGTGTGGTGTTCCTGCTGTTTTCCCTGGGGCTTGAGTTTTCCCTGTCGAGAATGTTGGCGCTGCGCAGCGTGGTATTTGGCCTGGGCAGCCTGCAAGTGCTGGGGTGCGGGGCATTGCTGGGCGCGTTATTGATGAGCTTTGGCCTCGCACCTGGCGTCGCGTTGTTACTGGGCGCAGGGCTGGCGTTATCGTCCACCGCCATTGTCAGCAAGGAGTTGACCAGCCTGGGTGAAGTCTTCAGCAGTCATGGGCAGAATGCGATCGGCGTGTTGCTGTTCCAGGATGTCGTAGCGGTGTTGCTGCTGACATTGGTACCGGTATTTGCCGGCAGCAGCGACCAAGCCTGGTACTGGGCGCTGCCGCTGACCTTGGGCAAGACCGTGGTGCTGTTCGTGGGCCTGTTGTTCGCCAGCCGCTGGTTGCTGCCACGCCTGTTCCGTGAAGTCGCCGCGTCTCATTCGGCGGAACTGTTTGTGCTGCTGGCGCTGGTGATTGTCTTGCTCACCGCCTGGCTCACCCACCTGCTGGGCCTGTCCCCTGCCCTCGGTGCATTCCTGGCCGGCATGCTGCTGGGGGAAAGTCATTACCGACACCAGATCGAAGCCGATATCCGCCCGTTTCGCGACATCCTGCTGGGGCTGTTTTTTGTCAGCATCGGCATGCTCATCGATCTGCAGTTGTTCGTCAGCCACAGCCTGTTGATCCTCGGCCTGACGCTCACGCTGATGCTGGTCAAAGGCAGCGTCGTCGCGGCGCTGGTCAAGTGGCGTAACAGTGACACCGAAACAGCCTGGCGCAGCGGTCTGGCGCTGGCCCAGGGCGGCGAGTTCTGTTTTGCGCTGATGGCGCAGATGCAGCAGAGCCGGTTGATTCCCGATGAGTTCAACGGCCTGCTACTGGCTGCCACCTTCTGCTCGATGCTGCTGACACCGCTGCTGTTACGTGCGGCACCGGCCATCGCGCTGCGCCTGCATCGCAAGCCCAACCAGCAAGTGCAACTGGAACACATCACCGCGCTCAACGCTCAATTGCACGGACACGTGGTGATTTGCGGGTATGGCCGGGTAGGCCAGTCCATCGGGCGCTTTATGCGCCGCGAACAACAGGCTTTTATCGCCCTGGATGATGACCCCGAACGGGTGCAGGAAGCCGCCACCGAGGACAGCAGTGTGCATTACGGCGACTGCCGCCGTGGTGCATTGCTCAGCGCCGTCGGCCTGGAACGGGCGCGGTTGGCGGTGATCGCGGTGGACAACAGCGATGTCGCCCTGGTGGTGCTCAAGGAGGCGCGGCAGATCAACCCAGACGTGCCGATCCTGGTGCGCACACGCGATGACAGCCAGTTGGCTGAACTCAAGGCCGCGGGCGCCAGCGAGGTGGTGCCCGAGTTGCTGGAGTCGAGCCTGATGCTCGCCTCCCACGCCCTGATCCTGCTGGGCCTGCCGGACCAACAGGTGCAGGCGCGAGTGAATGAAGTACGGCGCAACCACTATCGCCTGCTGCACGGTTTCTACCCACCGCCACACACTGACGAAGACGCGCCGATCAGTCCTGACTGACCGCGCCGATCTTGTGGATCGACAGGTCCGCACCGTAATACTCCTGTTCCTGGCTCAAGCGCAGCCCTTGCACGCGCTTGATCACGCCGTACACCAGCAAGCCGCCGCCAAATGCTACCGCCACGCCCAGCCCGGTGCCGATCAACTGGCTGATCAGGCTCACGCCGCCCAGTCCACCCAGGGCAGCCTGCCCGAAGATGCCGCAGGCAATGCCGCCCCACACGCCACACAAGCCATGCAACGGCCACACGCCCAGCACGTCGTCGATCTTCCAGCGCACCTGGGCAGCGATAAAGCACCACACGAACAAGCCGCCAGCGACCACGCCCGTGACCAGCGCGCCCACCGGATGCATCAGGTCGGAACCGGCGCAGATTGCCACCAACCCGGCCAACGGACCGTTGTGCAGAAAACCGGGATCATTACGGCCAATTACCAGGGCAGCCACGGTGCCGCCGACCATGGCCATCAGCGAATTGACGGCCACCAGACCACTGACGCCATTGAGGGTTTGCGCGCTCATCACGTTAAAGCCGAACCAGCCCACGATCAGAATCCACGAGCCCAGCGCCAGGAAAGGAATGCTCGACGGCGCAAACGCCACCAGGCGCCCTTCACGATAACGCCCATTGCGCGGGCCCAGCAGCAACACCGCCGCCAGCGCCAGCCAGCCGCCCATGGCGTGAACAACCACGGAACCGGCAAAGTCGTGGAAGCTGGCGCCAAAGGTTGCGAGCAGCCATGCTTGCAGGCCAAGGTTGCCGTTCCATACCAGGCCTTCGAAGAACGGGTAGATAAACGCCACGATCAGCGCGGTGGCACACAGTTGCGGGGCAAACTTCGCACGCTCGGCAATCCCGCCGGAAATAATTGCCGGAATCGCCGCGGCAAACGTCAGCAGGAAGAAAAACTTCACCAGGCCGTAGCCATGATCGGCGCTGATCACCGCGGCCGGTTGCAGGAAGCTCACCCCGTAGGAGATCCAATAGCCTATAAAGAAATAGGCCAGCGTTGAAATCGCGAAATCACTGAGGATTTTCGACAAGGCGTTGACTTGGTTCTTCTGCCGTACCGTGCCAACTTCAAGGAAGGCAAAGCCGGCGTGCATGGCCAGCACCATGACCGCGCCAATCAGAATGAACAAGGTATTGGAGCTGTGGACGAGGGTGTCCACCGCGCTTTGCAAGTTTTCCATGGAGGTTGGCAGGCCTGCATCAAGGCAAAAAGCACCAAAGCGGTTCAAGCCAGGGTTAAGCGCACTAAATTGGCACCGCCGGCTCCGCCTTTCTTCAGAGGGCGTGAACCGCTTTAGCGCAGCGATCAACACAACAGGCCGTTGCCGAAAGGGTTTTTCCGCGAAATTAAGTGATTTAGGGTAAGGTTTTCCAAGGTTTTCACCTCGACCGCCCGGATTCAGCGCAGGCTCCAAGGCCTGCGCACCAAGGCAAAGCAAAAGCTGTACCACACAATTGCAATGAACCTTCAGCGAACGCCGCGACTCGAAACCACACGTACAGATCAGCTACCCACGGAGATAACCATGGCCGGTAAAACAGCAAAGACTGCTCAAGAGATACTGATGGAGGATTTTCAAACCCTGGTCAGCGATACCGAAAAGCTGCTGGACGACACTGCCGTGCTGGCCGGTGACCAGGCTGACGAGTTGCGCACCAAGATCCACGAGAGCCTGCTCAAGGCCCGCGAGACCCTGCAACTGACCGAAGACTCATTGCGCGAGCGCGGCCAGGCGGCAATCACCGCCACCGAAGACTACGTGCAAGCCAACCCATGGCAGTCAGTCGGCATTGCTGCCGGCGTAGGCTTTTTGATCGGTCTATTGGCTACAAGGCGCTAACCATGTCTATCGGCGAATCCAGCTCATCCACGAGCGCACATTCCTCAGCAAGCGGTTCAACTTCCCGACGCCTGGGCGCAGCTGTGCTGGGCTTGCTGCACAGTCATGTCGAGTTGTTCGGCATTGAATTACAAGAGCAAAAGGCCCGTACCGTCAGCCTGTTGCTATTTGCCGGCCTGGCATTGGTGTTTGCCCTGCTGTTGCTGGTGGGGTTGTCGACGCTGGTGATGATCTTAGTGTGGGACACGGGCTATCGCCTGACCGGCATCATCTGCCTCTGCGTGTTCTACAGCCTGGCCGCTGCGTTCTGCGGTGTGCGCTTGAAGGCGGCGGTATTCGATGAGTCCACGCCCTTCCACGCCACGCTCGAAGAACTGGCCAATGACCGGGAGCGCCTGCTGCCATGAGCATGACTGAAATCCCGCAAAATACTTCTCGCCGGGAAATGCGCAAAGCCTTGATTCGCCTGCGCATGGAAATGCACCGCCAGGAAATCCGTCATGAGTCCCAACAACTCATGGCGCCCCTGCACAAAATGCGCAACATGCGCCACAACTGGCAGGACAGCCTGGGCATCAAGCACGCGCCGTTGTGGGGTGTGGCGGCGGTTACGCTGATGGGCTTCTTTACCGGCAAGGGCGCCAAGGGCGGCAGTATCAGCAGCATCACGCGCCTGGTGCGGCTGGGTGCCGGCTTGATCCCCCTGATCAAGTTGGCCATGCAAGGCTCTTCGCGCAAAAGCTGACCCTCGTTAGCCGATGACCGCAATGACCAGACACCTGCTGGTCATTGCGGTTTTTTGCGCTGCCTGTTAATTGATACCCACGCGGCCGACCGCTGGATTCGCCTGCCCTTGAAGGCCGAACCGGGAAGCTGGAACTGTCATTCACACTACGGAGAGCCTGCGCCTTGGATTGGCCCACCCTGCTAACCCGCGAACGTCTTGGAAAACCCCTGCACAGCCCTGAAGAACTGGGCCGCAGCCCCTTCCACAAAGATCACGACCGCATTATTTTCTCCGGCGCATTCCGGCGCCTGGGACGCAAGACCCAAGTGCATCCGGTTTCGAGCAACGACCATATCCACACACGCTTGACCCACTCCCTGGAAGTCAGCTGCGTGGGGCGCTCACTCGGCATGCGCGTGGGCGAAACCCTGCGCAGCGCCCTGCCCGACTGGTGCGACCCCAGCGACCTGGGCATGGTGGTGCAATCGGCCTGCCTGGCCCATGACATCGGCAACCCGCCATTCGGGCATTCCGGCGAAGACGCCATTCGCCACTGGTTCCAACAGGCCGCCGGGCGAGGTTGGCTGGATGGCATGAGCAGCGCCGAACGCAATGACTTCCTTAACTTCGAAGGCAATGCCCAGGGCTTTCGGGTACTCACCCAACTTGAATACCACCAGTTCGACGGCGGCACGCGGCTGACCTACGCCACCTTGGGCACGTACCTCAAATACCCCTGGACTGCCCGTCACGCCGACTCGCTGGGCTACAAGAAACACAAGTTCGGCTGTTACCAGAGCGAGTTGCCAATTCTTGAGCAGATCGCCCACAAGCTTGGCTTGCCCCAGTTAGAGGAACAACGGTGGGCGCGTCACCCGCTCGTCTACCTGATGGAGGCAGCCGACGACATCTGCTACGCGTTGATCGACCTGGAAGATGGCCTGGAAATGGAGCTTCTGCAGTACAGCGAAGTGGAGTCGTTGTTGCTCGACCTGGTCGGTGATGACCTGCCACAAACCTATCGCCAGCTGGGCCCATTGGACTCTCGCCGACGCAAGCTGGCGATCCTGCGTGGCAAAGCCATCGAGCACCTGACCAATGCGGCTGCGCAGGCGTTTGTCGAACAGCAGGACGCCCTGCTGGCCGGCACGCTGCAGGGAGACCTGGTGGAGCATATGCACGGCCCGGCAAAGCGCTGCGTGCTGGATGCCAAAGACATGGCGCGCAAGAAAATTTTCCAGGACAAGCGCAAGACATTGCATGAAATCGGCGCTTACACCACCTTGGAAATCCTGCTGAACGCGTTCTGCGGCGCGGCCCTTGAACAACATGGAGGGCGAACACCGTCGTTCAAGAATCGGCGCATTCTCGATTTGCTGGGCAACAGCGCGCCGGACCCCGCCTGGCCACTGCACGCCTCGTTCCTGCGAATGATCGACTTCATTGCCGGTATGACCGACAGCTACGCCACCGAAATGGCACGGGAAATGACTGGGCGTTCCAGCCCTCAGTAACGCTTGCATCCGACCGCCTGTTCCCTGAAACGAATTGCCCTACGATGGGAACAGAGCGGACTGATCGAATTCGTACAAGCATCCGAAGAATAATCACGCGTTCCCAACCGACCGAGCAATTCTACTGCCCCCATCGACGCTTGCCTCACTGTGTGCTTTCTATGCCCAGATACTCTCTTCGTATTCTTTTGGTGGAGGATCACCCGTTTCAACTTCTGGCCACCCAATGCCTGCTCAACAGCTTCGGCTTCGATCAACTGACTGCGGTGGAAAACGCAGAGCAGGCCATACGCACAATGAGCCAGTCCGAACATCCCTTTGACCTGATGTTGTGCGACCAATGCCTGCCCGACCTGCCCGGACTTGAACTAGTGGAAATCGCCAGCCGTCGGCGCTTCATTACCAGCGCTATTCTGTTAAGCGGGTTACCCACGCCAGAACTGATGAGCCTGACAAAACAAGCCTCGCAACGAAGTCTTCCGCTTCTTGGCTATTTATCAAAACCGTTGAACAAGGACGAACTTGAAAAGTTAATCGGCTTAACTTTTACCCTCCCTACGTAGGACTTTAAACATCTTCTTCGACGAAATACGCTACGAAGCCCGCCGTAAAAACTCAAGCCTATCACCATGCCACGATTGCGTTTGAAACGCTCACATGCTCTGTCACGACTACCCATCAACTTGTAGGCGTATACCTTTTTAATTGTAGGAACTTTCCTGTTTTGCATCTACTGCTCGTGCGCTTCATGCCGTGCCCTTATCTTCTGAGCTAATGTGCCCGCTTTATTTGCACCTGCATGGAATGTGATTATGAACTCAGTTTTTATTATCGATGACCACCCCGTTATCCGGCTTGCTATTCGAATGTTGCTGGAGCACGAAGGTTACAAGGTCGTCGGCGAAACAGACAACGGGTGCGATGCCATACAAATGGTCCGTGAGTGCCTTCCAGACTTGGTGATTCTGGATATCAGCATCCCGAAACTCGACGGTCTCGAGGTGCTCTGCCGATTCAATGCCATGAACACCTCAATGAAGACCCTGGTGCTCACGGCCCAGTGCCCGACGCTATTTGCTACGCGGTGCATGCGCTCGGGCGCCGAAGGCTACGTGTGCAAGGAGGGTGACCTGAGCGAATTGCTGAGCGCCATTCGCGCTGTCCTGTCCGGCTACAACTACTTCCCCAGCCAGGCATTGAGTGGCCCCGGAGCCGAAGGCATGGATGTCCAGGAGCTGGAACTGTTCAAGTCAGTTAATGACCGAGAGTTGATGGTCCTGCAACTTTTTGCGCAAGGTCGCACTAACAAGGAAATTGCCAAAGGTATGTTTTTAAGCAACAAGACGGTCAGTACTTATAAAAAGAGACTCATGCAGAAACTCAAAGCCAAATCCTTGGTAGAACTCATCGAGATGGCAAAACGAAACGCGCTAGTGTGAGAAAGCGGATGCCCAGGCGTATAAAGGACTATCTGATTATATAGTGCCGGTTTGTACTTCAGCACTACCGTGCTGGCGGAGCACCAAACCAGCCCGGAACGTTTCACCCTCTTGAGTCGTGCGGGAGCTGTTCAACTGGACACTCATTTTGACAAGGCCCAGCGCCAGTGGCTGCAGAACAAACGTGAACTCACGCTGGGGACATCCACACCTGATTACCCGCCCTTCGACCTCACTTCCAGCGGCCATGACTACGAAGGCCTTACCGCCGACTACGCAGGATTACTGGCCAAGGCACTCTCCCTGCCAATCAATGTGATGCGCTACCCCTCCCGAGCGGCGGCCATTCGCGCCCTGGAAGACGGGGAAATTGACCTGCTGGGCTCCTCAAACGGGTTTGAAGCTGCGACGCCAAATCTTATCCTCTCCGAACCTTATGCCGTGGACCAGCCGGTGCTGGTCACGCGCGAGGGAGAAACCCGCAGCCTCAGCGAAGGCCTCGATGGGTTGCGCCTGAGCCTTGTCTATCACTACCTGCCGCTCAATGAGGTGGAGAAGCTGTACCCCAAGGCGAGCATCCGCGCCTACCCGTCCTATCAGAATGCCTTGAATGCAGTGGCCTTCGACCAGGCGGATGTGTTTCTCGGTGACACCATTTCCACCCATTACATGATCAACAAGGGCTATCTCAAAAACATTCGCATGGCCAACTTCGGCAAGCATGAAGCTTATGGCTTCAGTTTTGCCATGCGCCAGGACAACCGGATGCTCCTCAGCATTGTCGATTCAGTCCTGGCCTCGGTGCCCATCAACGAAAGGGAAAGCATTGCCAAGCGCTGGAGCGCCGGCAGCGACATCCTGCTGACCGACAAGAAGCTGCAACTGACCCAGCGCGAAGAGCGCTGGCTCAAAGAGCATCCGGTGGTCACCGTGGTCGTCAACGAAACTTTCGCGCCCCTGACGTTCTTCGATGCAGACGGCAACTTTCGCGGCATCACCGCCGACTTGCTTGAGTTGATTCGCTTGCGCACCGGCCTGCGTTTTTCGGTGCAGCGCGGGCGCGATGTCAGCGCGATGATCGACCAGGTCGCGACCCAGAAAGTCGATATGATCGGTGCCATCGTGCCCAGCAACGAACGAGATTCGCAGCTTAATTTCAGCCGCCCCTACCTGGAAAACTCCTATGTATTGTTGACACGCAGAGAGCAAGGTGCCCCCTCGAACATGGAGCAGATGGCAGGAAAGCGTCTGGCAATCACCCGAGGCAACCCACTGGCCGCGACCTTGAGCAAAGACTTCCCGCAGGTTCAACTGGTGGAAACCAGTGATACGTTCAGAGCATCGGAGCTGCTAGCACAGGGACAAGTGGATGGGGCAGTGAATACCTTGGTGATCGCCAACTATTTCCTGTCATCCCAGGTCTTCCAGGATAAATTGCAAATAAGCGCCAGCATCGGCACAACCCCAGCGACCTTCTCTCTTGCTACCTCGCGCCAAGCCACGGAGTTGAGCTCGATACTCGACAAGGCGCTGCTCAGCATTGCCCCGGATGAAATGGGCGTAATCAACAGTCGCTGGCGTGGCTACACCGCCGCATCGGACAGCTACTGGCGTAATTACCATCAACTGATCGCGCGAATCATCATCGGCACCGGGCTGTTGCTGTTGATATCCCTAGCCTGGAACGCCTACATGCGTCGCCAGATCAAGCATCGAAAAATGGCCGAACGTGCCCTCAACGATCAGTTCGAGTTCATGCGTGCACTGGTCAATGAGACGCCCCATCCGATCTACGTGCGCGACCGCAATGGGTTGTTGCAGACCTGTAACGACAGCTACCTGCAGGTGTTCGACGTCAAGCGCGAAGAGGTGATCGGCAAAAGCGTGACCCAGATGACCATGGCGCTGGCGTCGGAGGCAGCCCAGTATCATGCTGACTATCTGCGTGTGGTGGCCGAGGGTAACCCGCTGATCCTCGATCGCAGCCTGCATATCCACGACAAGAAACTGACCATCTATCACTGGATCCTTCCCTACCGCGACTCTACGGGTGAAGTCCAGGGCATCATCGGTGGCTGGATCGATATCAGTGACCGACGCCAGCTATTCGATGAACTACGCGCTGCCAAGGAGCGCGCCGACGAAGCCAACCGCGCCAAGAGCACGTTCCTGGCTACCATGAGCCACGAGATTCGTACCCCGATGAACGCTGTGATCGGCATGCTCGAACTGACGCTCAAGCGCGCCGACCAAGGACACCTTGACCGTCCGGCGATCGAGGTGGCGTACAACTCGGCCAGAGACCTGCTGGAGCTGATCGGTGACATTCTCGACATCGCGCGTATCGAGTCCGGCCGCCTCAGCCTGGCGCCGGAGCGCGTCAACCTGCGGGAGGTAATTGAATCAGTGGTGCGCGTCTTCGACGGTCTCGCACGGCAGAAAACCCTCAGCCTGCTGCTGGAGTTCAAACCCGACCTGAACGATATCGAGGTGCTGATAGACCCGCTGCGCTTCAAGCAGGTGCTATCGAACCTTGTGAGCAACGCGATCAAGTTCACCGAACAAGGGCAGGTCAAGATCAAGGTCGAGCTGCAGCCTACCCAGGCCCCGGAGCAGATCGAGCTGAAACTGGTGGTGGAAGACACCGGCATCGGCATCAGCCGGGATGACCAACAACGCCTGTTCGAACCCTTTGCCCAGGCGGACAACTCAGGGCAACTGGCGCGCAGTGGCGCGGGCCTGGGTCTGGTGATCTGCCGCAGCCTGTGCGCGATGATGGGCGGCCAATTGAGCCTGAGCAGCGTGCCCATGGTCGGCACCCAGGTGCACGTCAACCTGAGCATGCCTCGCCTGCAAGCGATCCAGGCGGTGGGTGAACACACGCCGCCAACGCCGGCCACCGCACGGGTGCTTAACGTACTGGTGGTAGACGACCATCCGGCGAATCGCCTGCTGATGTGCCAGCAATTGGGCTACCTGGGGCATAAATTCATCGCTGCCGAGCACGGAGCCGCAGGGTTCCAGGCCTGGCGTAAAGAGCATTTCGACCTGGTAATTGCCGACTGCAACATGCCCATCATGAATGGCTACGAACTGAGTCGTTCAATCCGTGAATATGAGCAACGCGAACAATTGGTGCCCTGCGTGGTACTGGGCTTTACCGCCAACGCCCAGCCGGAGGAAAGGCAACGGTGCGTGCAAGCCGGCATGGATGACTGCCTGTTCAAACCCATCAGCCTTACCGTATTAGAGCGCCAACTGGCACATATCGCCCCTGAAACCGTGCCCCAACGGCTGGACCTCGAATGCCTGGAAGCGCTGACCGGCGGTGATCCACAGTTGAGCCGACGCTTGCTGGAGGAGCTGCTGAGCAGCAGCCTTCACGACCGCAAGGTCCTTATCGAACTGCGGGATCGACACGCGCCCCCCTCGGACATCATTGAGCAAGCCCACAAGATCAAGGGTGCCGCCCGCATCGTTCAAGCCCATTCGTTGGCGGGGCAATGCGAAGCCTTGGAGCAAACCTGTTCTCGCAATGAGGAGTGGGCCGTGATCGAAAGCGGCATCAGGGCCCTGGAACAGCTCATGCTGGAATTGGAGAAGATGCTGCGGGTTCAACTCGATGAACTGCAAGCCCCATAGCACCAGGGCCCGTCGTGGCGGGAGCGAGCAAATGCGCTCCTACCGCGACCAGCATAAGTACCCACTGCTTCAGCAGTCGGTCAACTGCAGGAAAATCTCCGCCAGCCGCTCAATCCCCTCCTGGTCCTGAGGGGTAAAGCGGCCCAGCAATGGGCTGTCGAGGTCAAGGACACCAATCAGTTGGCCGTCCTTGACCAATGGCACCACCAATTCACTGTTCGAAGCGCTGTCGCAGGCGATATGGCCTGGGAACGCGTGCACGTCCTCCACGCGCTGGGTTTTCCGTGAGGCCGCAGCCGCACCACACACGCCGCGACCAAACGGAATGCGCACACAGGCGATCTGCCCCTGAAAGGGCCCAAGCACCAGCTCTTCGTTACGATTGAGATAAAAGCCAGCCCAGTTCAAGTCATCCAACTGGTTGAACAGGAACGCGGAAAACTGCGCACTGTTGGCAATAAAATCGCGCTCATAAGCCAGCAATGACTCCAGTTGCGCGCAGAGCATGGCATAGCCATCAAGGCCGCTGCCGGCCTGTTGTAAATCGATCATGGTTGACGTTCCAGCAATTTAAGACCCACCCAGTAACGGGCGAATTGATAGGCGCACCGGCCATTGCGGTTGCCGCGCCCAGTGGCCCAACGCACCGCGAGAACGTCAAGCTGCTCATCGCGCTGCCACTGCAAGCCGGCCTTGCTGGCCAACTCACCGATCCAGTGTTCCACCACATCCAGGAAATGCTCCTGGGTAAAGGGGTAGAACGACAACCACAAGCCAAAACGATCCGATAAGGCAATCTTGTCTTCAACCGCCTCGCTCGGGTGCAATTCGCCGTCCACGCGTTTCCAGTTGTCATTGTCGCTCTGGTTTTCCGGCACAAGGTGGCGACGGTTGGACGTGGCGTACAGCAGCACGTTTTCCGGCGCCTGTTCCAGGGAACCATCCAGCACGCTCTTGAGCACGCGATAGTCACCTTCGCCGGCCTCGAACGATAGGTCATCGCAAAACAAAATGAAGCGTTGTGGTAGCTTGACCAGTTGCTCGACCACCCGCGGCAGGTCAGCCAGGTGGTCACGCTCGATCTCGATAAGACGCAGGCCGGCGTTAGCGTGCTGGGCGAGCAAGGCCCGGACCATGGAAGACTTGCCGGTGCCACGCGAACCCCATAACAGGGCGTGGTTGGCGGGTAACCCATCAAGGAACTGTTGGGTGTTGCGCGCCAGTTGTTCACGTTGTTTGTCGACACCGATCAGGTCCGACAGGCGCATGTCCAGGCTCACTTCCAACGGTAACAGGAAGCCATTGCGACCTTCGCGCTGCCAGCGGGCGGCCAGGCATTGGTGCCAGTCGATCGCCTGGCGTGGGGCGGGTAACAACGGTTCCAGGCGAGCCAGCACCGCATCGGCGCGCTCAAGAAAGGCATTCAATCGAGAATCCACAGCTATTCCTCTGGCAACTTCTTGCAAAAGATGGCGTATTGGCAACCCTGCGGCAAACTGTAGGGCTGCATCAAACAAACGATTCATGCCGGGCGAGCCAAAGCTTGTGGATGTTCAGCTATGCTTGCCGGGCGAAGGGAAACGCTAAGTGGTTCAACACTCGATGGATATCAAGTTCGCCCACCGCTTGTCTTATAAACAAGCCAGATTGACTGTGCTGGTCGGTTTCGTCTTGGGAACCCTGCTCAGTCTGATCCAAATCGGCATTGATTATGCCAGTGAAGACGCATCCATCAACCGTGAAATACGCTCACTGATTGAAATCAGCCATAACCCGGCGTCAAGAATCGCCTACAACATCGATGCCGAACTCGCCCAGGAACTGACCTTGGGCCTGCTGCACTCCCCCGCCATCATCCGCGCGCAGTTGATCGACAACAATGGCGTGGTGCTGGCCGACGTCAACCGTCCGCGCAAGGAAAGCAACTATCGGCCGGTCAGCGATTTTCTGTTTGGTGCCAATCGCCAATTCGAAGACCGACTGTTTCTCAGCCATATGCCCAACGACTCCCTTGGTGTGTTACGCCTGGACGTCGATACTTATGCCTTTGGCAGCCGTTTCCTGCATCGCGCCGAGATCACTCTGCTCAACGGCTTCGCCCGCAGCCTGCTGCTCACCGGGATTTTGCTCGGCCTGTTCTACGTAATGCTCACCCAACCGCTGGTGCGCATTATCCGCGAGCTGAGCACACGCAAACAGGCGCGCCTGGATTGCCCACCGGGGCATGAACACGATGAAATCGGCGTGCTGGTCAGCGTCGCCAACCAACAATTCGAAAACATGGAAACCGAGATCCAGCAACGGCGCCATGCCGAAGATCGCCTCACGGAGTATTTGGGGCAACTGGAAAATATCGTTTCTGCGCGCACCCTCGAACTCAAGGCCAGCAACCAACGCTTGAGCCAGTCCAACGATGAGCTGGAGGCGGCGAAAATGACTGCGCTGGGCATGGCTCAGGCACGGGCAGCATTCCTGGCCAATATGAGCCATGAAATTCGTACGCCGCTCAATGGGTTGCTGGGCATGATTGCCCTCTCACTGGATAGCCCGCTGACCGCCGAACAGCGCCAGCAACTGTCCATTGCCCATGACTCAGGCAAAGTGCTGGTGGAGTTGCTCAACGATATTCTTGACCTGTCCAAGTTCGACGCCGGCCAGCTGGAACTGGAGCATATCCCGTTCGACCTGGGTTCATTGGTGGAAGACACCGCCAACCTGCTCTCGCAAAATGCTGCTCCGAGCGTGGAGCTGACCTGCCTGATCGACCCGCAATTTCCCGCCCAGGTGGTCGGCGACCCTACCCGTGTGCGGCAGATCGTCAGTAACTTGCTCTCCAACGCCTTGAAGTTCACCCGCTTTGGCCGCGTCGATGTGCGCCTGCGCGCCTTGGAAGGTCGGGTCAGCATTGAAGTATGCGATACCGGCATTGGCATCGCCCAGGAAGCCCAGGTGAAAATCTTCCAGCCGTTCACCCAGGCCGGCGCTGGCATTACCCGCCAGTTTGGCGGGACGGGATTGGGCCTGGCGTTGACTCATAACCTGTGCGAAGCCATGCAAGGCCGCTTGAGTATCAGCTCGGAGGTGGGCTTTGGCAGCCAGTTCTGCGCCGACCTCCCACTGCCCGCGCATTTGCCTGCCATGCGCTATGCACCGCTCACGGGCGAGGTGATCGCCATCACCAACGCCGGCGGCGGGCTGACGGAGCTGCTCACCACGCTATTGCCCTCTTGGGGGCTGACACCGCGCTGCTATTCCCAGGACGATGATTTGAGCGGGCTGGCGCCCGACCTGTTGATCACCGACTGCCCTGAATGCTTGTTCCGCTTGCGCCCGGGCATCAGCGCGCCGATTCTGCTGGTTACCGCCTATGGTAACTTTTTGCCCAGCGAAGAAGTCACGGCCCTGGCGCCGCTGCAGCAACAAGCGCGCCCATTGAGCCGCAACGCGCTGTACCAGATCCTGCAACGCAACCTGCGCAGCGGCGCGCAACTGGTGCTCGACCCGGTCCAGATAGAAACCGCACCGCTTGCGCACCGCGCGCGCATCCTGCTGGTGGAGGACAACGCGGTCAATCAACTGGTGGCCAAGGGCATGCTCAGCAAGCTCGGGTGTGAGGTGATCGTCGCGGCCCATGGCGGCGAAGCCCTCAAGCTTCTGGAGGACCAGCGCTTCGACTTGGTGTTGATGGACTGCAACATGCCTGTGATGGATGGCTATGAAGCCAGCCGACAAATTCGCCGCAGCGGGCGTTGGCCGGACTTGCCCATTGTTGCCTTGACCGCCAACGCGATGGCCGAAGAACGCGAGCGTTGCCGGGCCGCAGGAATGAACGATTACCTGGCCAAGCCGTTTCGCCGGGAAGAACTCAACGCCTTACTGGAACTGTGGGTACCTAAAACAACCAGCCTCTGATGGGTACCCGCAATATTGCGGTCATTTGAGCAGGGCTTCAATCTCCTGGGTCAAGTCCTGAGGCTTGGTGGTTGGCGCAAAACGCTTGACCTGCTTGCCATCACGGCCGATGAGAAACTTGGTGAAGTTCCACTTGATGTTCTTGAAACCTAGCAGCCCCGGGGCCTGTTTTTTCAACTGCACAAACAACGGGTGGGCATCGCTGCCATTGACGTCGATTTTCTTGAACAGCGGAAAACTGACACCGAAGTTCAGCTCGCAGAACTCGGATATCGCGCCTTCATTGCCGGGTTCCTGCTTGCCGAACTGGTTGCAGGGAAAGCCGAGCACCACCAGGCCCTGGTCCTTGTATTGCTGCCAAAGTTGCTCGAGGCCCTTGTACTGCGGTGTGAAGCCGCATTTGCTCGCGGTGTTGACCACCAGAATGGCCTTGCCGGCAAAGTCGGCCAAGGTCTTTTGCTCACCCTTGATGGTGGTGCAAGGGATGCTCAGCAGGGAGTCGCTCATGGCAATGCCTCAAGTCAGGGAAGGAAGAGCCTTATTTGTAGGAGCGAGCTTGCTCGCGAAAAACTATCAGACGCCGCGTTCATTCAGGAAACCCGCCGTATCGTTGACGTTTTTCGCGAGCAAGCTCGCTCCTACAGGGACCATGCAAGCCTAGCGCGGCACCAGCTCCAGGCATACCGAATTGATGCAGTAGCGCAGGCCCGTCGGCGGTGGGCCGTCCGGGAACACATGCCCCAAGTGTGCATCACACTTGGCGCAGGTGACTTCGGTGCGAATCATGCCGTGGCTGACATCGCGGATCTCGACCATCGCGCTGTCGGCGATCGGCTCATAGAAACTGGGCCAGCCACAGCCGGAATCAAACTTCGCCTTGGAATCGAACAGCGGCTCGTTGCAGCAGATGCAGTGGTAGACGCCGTCGGTCTTGGTGGCGTTGTACTTGCCGCTGAACGGTCGCTCGGTACCCTTGAGACGGCACACGTTGTACTGCTCCGGATCGAGCATCGCCTTCCATTCATCTACAGTTTTCTGCAACTTATCCATCGGTACACCTCGGCAACTGAAAAACCCTGATCTGTGTCTTTTCCATGGATCAGGCGGCACGTATGATTGCGCCTCTTCAAAACGCCAGTCTGGCACCCGCGCCATCGGCATTCAAACGTATTTATGGGTGCGGGCCGTGCAGGCTTCACCCTACGGTAGTGCCTACGCCGTCGGGATCGTTCATTTTCAGGATCACATCGCCATGCAGGTCAGCAAATCGAACAAGCTCGCCAACGTCTGCTATGACATTCGCGGCCCGGTGCTCAAGCACGCCAAACGCCTGGAAGAGGAAGGCCATCGCATCCTCAAGCTGAACATTGGCAACCCGGCGCCGTTTGGTTTCGAAGCGCCGGACGAAATCCTTCAGGATGTGATCCGCAACCTGCCGACCGCCCAGGGTTACAGCGACTCCAAGGGCCTGTTCAGCGCGCGCAAGGCGGTGATGCAGTACTACCAGCAGAAGCAGGTCGAAGGCGTCGGCATCGAGGACATCTACCTGGGCAACGGCGTGTCCGAGCTGATCGTGATGTCCATGCAGGCGTTGCTCAACAATGGCGATGAAGTCCTGGTGCCAGCCCCGGATTACCCGCTGTGGACCGCCGCCGTGACCTTGGCGGGCGGCCACCCGGTGCATTACCTGTGTGATGAGGGCGCCGACTGGTTCCCGGACCTGGCCGACATCAAGGCCAAGATCACGCCCAACACCAAGGCCCTGGTGATCATCAACCCGAACAACCCCACTGGCGCCGTGTACTCCAGGGAAGTATTGCTGGGCATGCTGGAACTGGCGCGTCAGCACAACCTGGTGGTGTTCTCCGACGAGATCTACGACAAGATCCTCTACGATGACGCCGTGCATATCTGCACCGCCTCCCTGGCCCCGGACCTGCTGTGCCTGACCTTCAATGGCCTGTCCAAGTCCTACCGCGTGGCGGGTTTCCGCTCCGGCTGGATCGCCATCTCCGGCCCCAAGCACAATGCGCAAAGCTACATCGAAGGCATCGACATGCTGGCCAACATGCGCCTGTGCGCCAACGTACCGAGCCAGCACGCGATCCAGACCGCCCTCGGCGGCTACCAGAGCATCAACGACCTGATCCTGCCCCAAGGTCGCCTGCTGGAGCAACGTAACCGCACTTGGGAGCTGCTCAACGCTATCCCCGGCGTGAGCTGTGTGAAGCCCATGGGCGCGCTTTACGCGTTCCCGCGGATCGACCCGAAAGTCTGCCCGATCCTCAACGACGAGAAGTTCGTGCTCGACCTGCTGCTGTCAGAAAAACTGCTGGTCGTGCAAGGTACCGCCTTCAACTGGCCATGGCCGGATCACTTCCGCGTGGTGACATTGCCACGTGTGGATGACCTGGAGATGGCGATTGGTCGCATCGGTAACTTCCTGAAGTCCTATCGCCAGTAAGGCAATTGACGCTGTACGACTCTCAAAGGGTCGTACAGCGATTATCTGGCAACACTTCTGTGTCACTTACTTGCGGTTGTACTTCATTTGGCCCCTGCCTATGACGTGCCCCCTATAATCACGGGGCGACAGGGTAGCATCGGGTCGAGCAAGGCTGACAATACAGGTCGGAAAATCCCTTCAAGGCCCTACGCCAACGGTGTAGGACACAGTTTGAAATAGTCCCCCGGTTGAATCACCCCATGCCGCACCTTATATACCCCGCAGTGAGCGACATATTAAGCATGAGGAGAATTCTACAACCATGATGCGCATCCTGCTGTTCTTGGCCACTAACCTGGCAGTCGTACTGATTGCCAGCGTCACCCTGAGCCTTTTTGGCTTCAACGGGTTCATGGCGGCCAATGGGGTTGATCTGAACCTCAATCAGCTGCTGATTTTCTGTGCAGTCTTTGGTTTTGCCGGTTCGCTGTTCTCGCTGTTCATCTCCAAGTGGATGGCAAAGATGAGCACCAGCACCCAGATCATCACGCAACCACGCACTCGCCATGAACAATGGCTGATGCAAACCGTGGAGCAGTTGTCTCAAGAAGCAGGCATCAAAATGCCCGAAGTCGGGATTTTCCCGGCTTATGAGGCCAACGCCTTTGCGACCGGCTGGAACAAGAACGACGCGCTGGTGGCCGTGAGCCAGGGCCTGCTGGAGCGGTTTTCGCCCGACGAAGTCAAGGCGGTGCTGGCCCACGAGATCGGGCACGTGGCCAACGGTGACATGGTCACCCTGGCGCTGGTACAGGGCGTGGTGAACACCTTCGTGATGTTCTTTGCGCGGATCATCGGCAACTTCGTCGACAAGGTCATCTTCAAGAACGAAGAAGGCCGTGGTATTGCCTACTTCGTGGCGACCATTTTCGCCGAGCTGGTCCTGGGCTTCCTGGCCAGCGCCATCGTGATGTGGTTCTCGCGCAAACGCGAGTTCCGCGCAGATGAAGCCGGCGCACGCCTGGCGGGCACCAGCGCAATGATCGGCGCGCTGCAACGCTTGCGCTCCGAACAGGGCCTGCCGGTGCATATGCCCGACAGCCTGACCGCCTTCGGCATCAACGGCGGCATCAAGCAGGGTCTGGCTCGCCTGTTCATGAGCCACCCGCCGCTGGAAGAGCGGATTGACGCACTGCGTCGCCGGGGCTGATAGCGGATGACTCGACAAGGGGCGATCTGATCGCCCCTTTTTTGTGCCTGCTGATTTCACCGCTCTCTGTAGGAGCGAGCTTGCTCGCGAAAAACTCGCAGGCGCCGCGTTCATTTAGCAAGCACGCGTTATCGTTGACGTCTTTCGCGAGCAAGCTCGCTCCTACAAAAGGAAAAACCCTTTCAGCGCCTGGTCAGCCGATAAGCACGCTCTTCAAGGCGGCTAACACCGTCCTGCACGAACTTCCAACTCTCCCCCAGGATGTCTCGCTCCTCCAACTGCTCCAACGCCCAATACGATCCCAGCAGCACCTGCACTTCATTGTCCGTGACAGCAAAGGGTGGGCCGGCCTTCTGCCTCTGGTCGTAATCGAGGGTAATCAGCAAACCCTGGCAGCCTGAGGGCAGCAAGGCATTCAGGTGCTCGGCGTATTGCGCACGCATCAGCGGAGGCAATGCGATCAACGCGGCACGATCATATATGCCGCGGCAACCGACCAGCGCCTGCGCATTCAGGCTGAAGAAATCGCCACACCACAGTTCGATCTGGCCCGCCTGATAGACCTTGAAGGCGCCCTGCTGACTGACGTGCGGCACAAGCCCCTGCTCGCTGAAGAACGCCTCAACCGCCTGCTCCGATAGCTCCACGCCCATTACCGGGTACCCCTGGCTCTCGAGCCATACCAAGTCCAGGCTTTTGCCACACAACGGTACCAGCACCTTTGCCCCCTCGGGCAACCCCAGCACGGGCCAGTGCCGTTGCAAATAGGGATTGACCTCGCGCTGATGGAAGCCGATCTGATTGCTCGCCCAGCGGTCCTGCCAAAATTCAGGCTGCATGAATCACTCCGAAAATTCGATCAAAAGGCGCTAAAACTTATATTAGATTTAGATCGATGATCTGATTGAAGATGACTCCATCTTAACCCTCAGGACCCTGCTCATGCTCCCCAGCCTGTTTATCTCCCACGGCTCGCCCATGCTGGCCTTGCAACCCGGTGCCAGCGGTCCTGCGCTGCAGCGCCTGGCTGCCGAACTGCCACGGCCCAAAGCCATTGTGGTGGTGTCGGCGCATTGGGAAAGCCCGGACCTGCTGGTCAGCGGCAGTGCTGCCCCCGAAACCTGGCACGACTTCGGTGGCTTTCCGCGCGAGCTGTTTGCGGTGCAATACCCCGCGCCGGGTGACCCGCAGTTGGCCAGTGAGATCGTCGAACTGCTGCACGCCGACGGCCTGGCTGCACGTATTGACGAGCAACGCCCCTTCGACCACGGCACCTGGGTCCCGCTGTCGCTGATGTACCCGGCAGCGGACATCCCGGTGGTACAAGTGTCCTTGCCCAGCCGCCTGGGCCCGGCTTTGCAGACTCGAGTCGGGCATGCACTCGCGAGCCTGCGCGAACAGGGTGTGCTGCTGATCGGCTCCGGCAGCATCACCCACAACCTGGGCGAACTGGATTGGCGCGCCGGGCCGGAGACGATCACACCGTGGGCCCGGGAATTTCGTGACTGGGTGGTCGACAGACTCGCGGCCAATGACGACGCCGCCTTGCATGACTATCGCCGCCAGGCGCCACATGCCGTGCGCAGCCATCCCAGCGATGAACATTTGCTGCCGCTGTACTTTGCGCGGGGTGCGGGCGCAGATTTCAGCGTTGCGCACCAAGGCTTCACACTGGGTGCCTTGGGCATGGATATCTATCGCTTTGGCTGAAACCGTTATACCTGTGGGAGCTGGCTTGCCTGCTCTCACAGTTGATCGCGTCGGAGCCTAAAACATGAGGCGAAAAAAAATCCCCGAACCAGTCGGAGATTTTTTATGTGCGATCAATCAGCCCAAGGGCGGATCAATCTTCGCGGTAGCGACGCAGCTTGAGCTGCTTACCGGCAACGCGAGTGTCTTTCAGCTTGGCCAGCAGTTTTTCCAGGCCGTCTTCCGGCAACTCCACCAGGGAGAAGCTGTCACGCACCTGGATGCGACCGATGGCTTCACGTGCCAGGCCACCCTCGTTGAGGATAGCGCCCAGCAGGTTCTTGGCCGCGATACCATCACGCGCACCCAGCGCGGTACGGCAACGAGCACGGCCTTCAGCCAATGGCACTGGAGCACGACGCTCACGGTCGCCACGGTCTGGACGGTCACCGGAACGCTCTGGACGATCACCGCGTGGCGCGCTGTTCGGAACCAGTGGACGTTCTTTTTCGATGGCTGCCAGGGTCAGGGCCTGACCATTGGTAGCTTTGCGCAGCAGGGCTGCAGCCAGGGCACGCGGGGTGCAACCGATATCGGCGGTCAGGCGGTCCAGCAGGTCGCCGTGGGTCGATTCAGCGTCAGCCACCAGTGGCGCCAGGCTGTTGGTCAGTTTCTTGATGCGCGCATCGAGAACGGCCTGGGCATCCGGCAGGCGGACTTCGGCAACTTTCTGGCCGGTAACACGCTCGATCACTTGCAGCATGCGGCGCTCACGTGGAGTCACCAGCAGCAACGCACGACCTTCGCGACCGGCACGGCCAGTACGGCCGATACGGTGAACGTAGGACTCTGGATCGTAAGGCATGTCAACGTTGAACACGTGGGTGATACGTGGAACGTCGAGGCCACGGGCAGCAACGTCGGTCGCCACAACGATGTCCAGACGGCCATCCTTGAGGGAGTCGATCACGCGCTCACGCTGGTTCTGGGCAATGTCACCGTTCAGCGCAGCGGCTTTGTAGCCTTTGGCTTCCAGGGCGCTGGCCAGGTCCAGGGTCGCTTGCTTGGTGCGCACGAACATGATCAGGGCGTCGAAGTCTTCGACTTCCAGCAGGCTCAATACAGCCGAGGTCTTCTGGTCAGCGTGAACCAACAGGTGAGCCTGTTCGATCGCGGTAACGGTCTGGGTCTTGGTCTGGATCTTCACGTGCTCCGGATCGCGCAGATGGCGTTCGGCAATGGCACGGATGGACTGCGGCAGGGTAGCCGAGAACAGTACGGTCTGACGGGTCGCTGGCAGCGCCTTGAAGATGACTTCCAGGTCATCCATGAAGCCCAGCTTCAACATTTCGTCAGCTTCGTCCAGAACCAGGTGGTTCACGGTCGACAGGACTTTTTCGTCACGACGCAGGTGGTCGCACAGACGGCCCGGAGTGGCGACAACGATCTGTGCGCCATTACGGATTGCCTTGAGTTGTGGGCCCATAGGCGCGCCGCCGTAAACGGCCACAACAGTTACACCCGGCATTTGCTTGGCGTAGGTTTCAAAGGCGGTTGCTACTTGCAGCGCCAACTCACGGGTTGGCGCCAGGATCAGGGCTTGCGGCTCGCGCTTGGCAGGATCGATGCAATGCAGAATAGGCAGGGCGAACGCGGCGGTTTTACCGGTACCGGTTTGCGCCTGGCCAATCATGTCCTTACCGGCCATGATGATCGGGATCGATTGCTGCTGAATCGCCGAAGGTTCTTCGTAGCCGGTCGCTGCGACGGCTGCAAGAATATTCGGGTTAAGATTAAAAGCGGCGAAGCCGCCGGTTTCCTGGGTCATGGGTCTGCCTCTAAGTGCATCCGCAAAGACCCATGCTCCAAAGCTGCGCATGCCGTGTTGAGACTCAAGAGTCGCCCTGGCTGCTTTGTCGGCGGGGATTTGCGAAAACGAATGAATGAAAAAGATTCGTCAAGGAAGAGTCCGCTGTGCGGACGTGCAGCCGAAGCTGACTTCGGGGAATTGCGCTACCTAAACGCGGCCCGGTTAAAGGCCGGCGCGCACTATACCGGAAATAGCTGAAAAAGGGAGCTTTTTTTATCGCCAGGCGCCGATAAACCGCACTGGGTCACGCGCTTTGCAGATCCGTGCGCCAGGGTCTATTTTTCAAAGGCCCGGCCCTGTTGGTCATCGAGCTTAAACGGTTCACCCACCCATTGAGACCCTTTGGTCTGAAACCTCACCTGCGCCCCGAGGGCACACCCGATGAATCAAGCCAGCAGTAGCCGTGTCAGCCGCGCACTTGAGGGCCATGTTCTATTGCTAGGCCTGGACCGCGTGGCCAAGCGCAACGCCTTTGACCTGGATTTGCTCAATGAACTGAGCCTGGCCTATGGCGAATTTGATCGAAACGATGACGCACGGGTGGCCGTGGTGTTCGCCCATGGCGATCACTTCACCGCAGGACTGGACCTGGCCAATGTCAGCGGCGTAATGGCCGGCGGCTGGCAACCGCCGCTGGGAGGGTGCGACCCGTGGGGGGTGTTTGCCGGCCCGCGCGTGAGCAAGCCGGTGATCGTCGCCGCCCAAGGTTACTGCCTGACCATTGGTATCGAGTTGATGCTGGCGGCGGATATCAACCTCTGCGCCAGCAATACCCGCTTCGCCCAGATGGAGGTGCAACGCGGCATCTTTCCGTTTGGCGGCGCGACATTGCGCTTTCATCAGATTGCCGGCTGGGGCAATGCGATGCGTTGGCTGCTCACCGGCGACGAATTCGACGCCCATGAGGCCCTGCGCCTGGGGTTGGTGCAGGAAGTGATGGCCAGTGAAGACCTGTTGCCCCGTGCCATTGAATTGGCCAACCGCATTGCGCGCCAGGCGCCGCTGGGTGTGCAGGCAACGTTGATGTCGGCACGCCTGGCGCGCATGGAGGGTGAGGCCGTCGCAGCCGCCGCGCTGCCGCCCATGGTGGATAAACTGCTCAACAGTGAGGATGCGAAGGAGGGTGTTCGGGCGATGGTCGAGAAGCGGCCCGGGGTGTTCAAGGGGATTTGAACAAACTGAATTAGCCGTCGCCAGTGAGGGCCTCTTCGCGGGCAAGCCCGCTCCCACAGGGGATTGCATTTCAACACTGAGTGCAATTCGACTGTGGGCTTGCCCGCGAAAGCGTCCGAACTGACAACTAAGTTGCTGGCCGAATCGCCTTGATCAACGGCTGCAACGAATACCCCAATCGCGGCGCCAAGGCTTCGGCGCGGGCTGACAGCGCATCCAGGTCCAGCACCTGATCCAGCTCCGAAGGCACCAATAGAATCACATTGCCCTCCTTCACCGGCAGCTCCCAGTAATGCCGGTGGTACAACCCACGCAGCAACGCCGCCCCCAGCGGCTTGCCGTCATCGGTGGCCCACTGGTTGATCACCAGCCAGCCGCCCGGGTTGAGTTTCTTCTGACAGTTTTCCAGGAAGGTCCAGGCCAGATGCCCCACGCCCGGGCCGACATCGGTGTAGAGGTCGACGAAAATCAAATCGGCCGATTCAGCACTGTCGAGCAATTGCAGCGCGTCACCAATGCGGATGTACAAGCGCGGATCGTCATCCAGCCCCAGATATTCAATCGCCAGGCGCGGCACATCGGGGCGCAGCTCAATGGCTTCGACATCCTCCAGCGCCAGGAACTTGAGGCATGCCTGGGTCAACGTGCCCGCGCCCAGGCCGAGGAACAACGCACTTTCCGGCTGTTCATGGCACAACGCGCCGATCAGCATCGCGCGGGTGTAGTCGTACTCCAGCCAGCTCGGGTCAGCAGTGAACACACAGCTTTGCTCGATGGCGTCGCCAAATTCGAGAAAGCGGTAATCAGCCACTTCAAGCACACGGATCATGCCGAATTCATCATGGACTTCGGCCAGCAGGCGCTCGACACGCTCCTCGCTCATCACTACTCCTAAAGGGTTTACCACACGACAAAGGCGCGATTGTCGGCCAAGCGGCAACCACAGGTCACGCACTAATTGCTGCTAACATTGACGCCCTAACATCCACCTGCAAACGAGTTCATGATGAGCCACCCCTGGAGTCCCGATAGCTGGCGAGCCCTGCCGATCCAGCAGCAACCCCGATACCCGGACGCCGCGCACTTGGAGCAAGTGGAGCAGAGCCTGGCGAGCTACCCGCCCCTGGTGTTTGCCGGCGAAGCCCGCGAATTGCGCCGTCAGTTTGCCGAAGTGACCCAGGGTCGTGCCTTCCTGCTGCAAGGTGGCGATTGCGCCGAGAGCTTCGCCGAGTTTTCCGCCGCGAAGATCCGCGACACCTTCAAGGTGCTGCTGCAGATGGCCATTGTCATGACCTTCGCCGCCGGTTGCCCGGTGGTGAAAGTCGGGCGCATGGCCGGCCAGTTCGCGAAGCCACGTTCGGCCAACGATGAAACCATCGACGGCATCACCCTGCCCGCCTACCGCGGCGATATCGTCAACGGCATCGGCTTCGACGAAAAAAGCCGCGTGCCAGACCCGGACCGCCTGTTGCAGTCCTACCACCAGTCCACCGCCACCCTCAACCTGCTGCGCGCCTTTGCTCAGGGCGGTTTTGCCGACCTGCACCAAGTGCACAAGTGGAACCTGGATTTCATCGCCAACTCCGCCCTCGCCGAAAAGTACAGCCAACTGGCCGACCGCATCGACGAAACCCTGGCCTTCATGCGCGCCTGTGGCATGGACAGCTCGCCGCAATTGCGCGAAACCAGCTTCTTCACCGCCCACGAAGCGTTGCTGCTCAACTATGAACAAGCCTTCGTGCGCCGCGACAGCCTGACCAACGATTACTACGACTGCTCGGCGCATATGCTGTGGATCGGCGACCGTACCCGTCAGTTGGACGGCGCCCATGTCGAGTTCCTGCGCGGGGTGAACAACCCGATCGGCGTGAAAGTCGGACCGAGCATGAACCCGGAGGACCTGATCCGCCTGATCGACATCCTCAACCCGGATAACGACCCTGGCCGCCTCAACCTCATTGCCCGTATGGGTGCAGGCAAGGTCGGCGACCATTTGCCCAACCTGATCCGTGCCGTGCAGCGCGAGGGCAAGCAGGTGCTGTGGAGTTGCGACCCAATGCACGGCAATACCATCAAGGCCAGCAGTGGCTACAAGACCCGCGACTTTGCGCAGATCCTTGGCGAAGTGAAGGATTTCTTCCAGGTGCACCAGGCAGAAGGCAGCTATGCCGGCGGGATCCATATCGAGATGACCGGGCAGAACGTCACCGAATGCATCGGCGGCGCACGACCGATCACCGAAGATGGCCTGTCAGACCGCTACCACACCCATTGCGACCCACGGATGAATGCCGATCAGTCGCTGGAGTTGGCGTTCCTGATTGCCGAGACCTTGAAACAGGTAAAGCGCTGACGTTTTATCGACGGGGATGACGCCATCGCGGGCAAGCCCGGCTCCTACAGAAAAACGCGTTCAAATGTGGGAGCCGGGCTTGCCCGCGATAGAGCCTTAAAGACTGACATCCCGGTTCAGCATCGCAGCCCTCAACCGGGCAGCACTGGGCCGCTGGCAATTGAGCTGGATCTGTTCCAGCCCTAGCCAGTCGGCCATCTTTCGTAGGTTCAAGGCCAGCGCCAACATACCTTCCTCATCCAGCCCAGGTTCTTCCTCGTGCACGGCATGCACGGCCAGGCGCCCATGGGCACGCTCGGCCCGCAGGTCGACGCGTGCGGCAATGCGTTCGTTGTGGAGAAACGGCAGGACGTAATAGCCGTACACGCGTCTTTCTTGCGGAGTGTAGATCTCCAGGCGATAGCGAAAGTCGAACAAGCGCTCGGTGCGGCTGCGCTCCCATATCAGCGAATCGAACGGCGACAACAATGCACTGGCCGGCACGTTGCGCGGCAGTTTGGGCGCCGCCAGGCAATACGCTGGTTGTTTCCAGCCCCGCACCTGGCACGCCAGCAGTTGCCCATCCTCAACCAGCTCGGCCAAGCGGTTGCGGCTGTCGGCGGGGTCGAGGCGAAAATAATCGCGCAGGTCTTTTTCAGTGGCGACACCCAATGCAGTCGCACTGTGCAACAGCAAGCCACGCTGCGCTTCACCTTCACTCATGGAGACCCTGAGCACCTCTGCGGGAATAACACGCTCGGGCAGATCATAAAGCCGCTCAAACCCTCGACGACCGGCTACCGTGACCAGGCCAGCGGCGAAGAGCCATTCCAGCGCGTGCTTTTCATCACTCCAATCCCACCAGGGACCGGCACGCTCCTCGCGGGTCGACAAGCTACCCGCCCCCGCGGCGCCCTGCTGTTCGACGGTGCGCAACACGCGCTGGATCGTCGCCTGCTGTTCACGGCCAAAACGTGCCATCTGCGAATAGATCCCCTGCCCTTGCCGGGCGCGCTCCATACGCCAACCCATCAGCGGGTACAGCGCCAAGGGCAGCAGCGACGCCTCATGCCCCCAGTATTCAAACAGAGAACGCCGCCGCCCCAGGCTCCAGGCCGCCTGCTCAAGAATCGATGGGGAATAAGAACCAAGGCGGGAAAACACGGGCAGGTAGTGGGAACGCACCAGCGCATTGACCGAGTCGATCTGTAAAACGCCCAGGCGCTCGATCAAGCGGTTGAGGTGCGTGGCCTTTATCTGTGCAGGCGCCTGGCGCCCGGAAAACCCCTGGGCAGCCAGCGCCATGCGTCGAGCTTGCTTGAGTGAAATACACAGGTCGGCGGGCATGGCGATCTCCATTGAGGCTCGCGCCCTACCCTACTGCATCCGGGCTTATTTTCGCAGCGGGTCTTCCCAGAAATGCCGATGGCTTTCCTGCGCGACGTCGGCGCGATTGAGCCCGATGTCCTTGAGTGCGTCATCGCTCAAGGTCGCCAGCATCTGCCGCTCCTGATGCAACAGCTGCCAACGCGCGAATGTGTGAAACAGCCCGGAAAACGGCCAGTTATCCGTCGATATGAAACCTTTTTGACCTTTCATCTTCTCGCCCTCCAGTGGGGATGACGACAGTGTGTGCCTGGCATTATGATCAATCCAACGAATGTTTCTTATGCATTACATCTCGGAGATTGATCAATTGTCCGCCTATCCCAGCATCGACACAGACGTGCTGCGCACCTTCGTCGCCATTGCCGACCAGGGCGGTTTCACCCGTGCCGGCGAGACGGTCAATCGCACTCAATCGGCGGTCAGCATGCAGATGAAGCGTCTGGAAGAAGACGTGTTGCAGCGCAAACTGTTCGAGCGCGATGGCCGGCAGGTAAGGCTCACGCCCGAAGGCCAGGTGCTGCTGGGTTATGCGCGGCGCATCCTGAAATTGCACAGTGAAGTGTTCAATACCCTGCGCGAGCCGCATATGGTGGGATTGGTGCGCATCGGCACGCCGGATGACTATCTGATGCGCTTTCTGCCAGGGATCCTGAAACAGTTCTCCAAAGCCTACCCACTGATTCAAATCGAAATGCACTGCGAAGCATCGACCGTATTGATGCAACGGCGGGACTTGGCGCTGACCGTGATCAGCCGCGAGCCCGGCAATGATCTGGGTGAGTTGTTGCGTACCGAACGCATGGTATGGGCAGCATCACCGTGCTTTTGTGTGGAGGAGCACGATGCCCTGCCTCTGGCGGTGTCCGGCGACGAGTGCCTGTACACCCATTGGGCACGTGCGGCATTGGACGCGGCCGGGCGAGATTATCGCCTGGCCTATCACAGCTCTAACGGAGCAGCGATCCTGGCGGTGGTGAGTGCGGGCCTGGCGGCGATGGTCAGCATGGAAAGCCTGGTCACCGACGACCTGCGAGTGCTCGGCAGCGACGAAGGCTTCCCGCCTTTGCCGTCGATGAACCTGCGCTTGCTGCGTAACCCGCAGATGACCTCGCCGATCACCGAGTGCCTGGCGGACTACATCGTCGAAGGCTTCAAACTTTAAAGGTAAGCATCACCGCGCACACCACCAAAAAGCCACAGAACAGGCCGCGCAACAGGCGCTCCGGCAAGGCATGAGCCACTTTCACGCCCCAACTGATACTCAGCAGGCCACCCACCGCCAGCGGTAGGCCGATCATCCAGTCCACCTCGTGGTGCCAGGCATAGGTGACCAGGGTCACACCGGTACTGGGCAACGCCAAGGCCAACGACAACCCTTGGGCAACCACTTGAGTAGTGCCGAACACACTGGTGAGTACCGGTGTGGCCACCACCGCGCCGCCGACCCCGAACAGCCCGCCCATGGAGCCGGATGCCGCGCCCAAGACGCCAAGCCAGGGCCAGGAATAACGCATTTGCGTGGTGGGCGGCGCGTTGCGGGTGAACATGCGCAGCAGGTTGTAGGCAGACAGCGCCACCAAGAACGCAATAAAACCAATGCGCATGGCGCCCGCATCCAGCCCCACCGCCCAGATCGATCCCAGCCAGGCAAAGCAAAAGCCGGTCACACCCAAGGGTAAGGCGTGACGCAACTCGATGCGGTTACGTTGGTGATAGCGCCACAGGGCGAGCATCACGTTCGGCACGACCATGACCAAAGCGGTGCCCTGGGCAATTTGCTGATCCAGCCCGAACAACACGCCGAGTACCGGGATAGCAATCAGCCCGCCGCCGATGCCAAACAGCCCACCCACGGTGCCCAACGCCGCACCCAATGCCAGGTACATCACTAGATCCCACACCGCTCGCTACTCCGCAATTCCAAGCTTTGCATGCTACGCAGTCGGCTCTGGCGCGGAAACGCACAGCAACGCACAATGGCTGTGCCAATCTCGCATAAGCGTCGAGCCATGAACCCCAACACCTTGACCGACCAACTCAGCCTGTTTCTGGATGTGCTGGAAGCCGGCAGCTTTTCCGCCGCCGCGCGCCGCCATCCGCTGACACCTTCCGCCGTGGCCCGGCGTATCGACAGCCTGGAGAACTCAGTGGGCAGCCGCCTGTTCCAACGCAGCACCCATGCAGTAGTGCCCACCTCGGCGGGCCTGGCCTTTGCCGAGCGGGCACGACGGATTGTCAACGAGTTGCAGCTGGCGCGGGCTGAAGCGGTCTCGCTGAGCCATGCGCCGGAGGGGTTGATCCGGGTCGATGCGCCCGCAGCATTCGGCCGCCGGCATCTGGCGCCGGTCATTGCGGACTTTTTAAACCTGTACCCAGGACTGGACGTGCACCTGCACTTGATCGACAGCTTTGTCGATATGCAGGGCGCGCATCTGGGCAAGGTCGATCTGGTTCTGCGCGCTGGGCATATTGTCGATACCCGGCTGGTCGCTACGCCGTTGGCGAGCATTGTGCGTATCGCCTGCGCCAGCCCCGCGTACCTGAAAAGCCGTGGCACGCCGGCCCATCCTCGAGAGCTGAGCGAACATGATGGCCTGGACTGGGACGGGCTGGCGCCAATGTTCGCCTGGCGCTTCGAACTGGACGGGCGTCGCACCACCTATCGCCCCCGGCGCATCCGCATGAGCGCCAACAATGCCGAAGCCCTGCTTTCGGGTGCACTGGCCGGGCTGGGCATCGCTCACCTGCCGACCTGGTTGGCCAGTGAATACCTGGTACGCGGTGAACTGTTGCCGCTGTTTTGTGAAGACGGTTTGCCGAGCCCGGAAACCGCCGGCATTTATGCGCTGCGCCTGGAGCAACAGCCCAATGCGCGCAGCCGATTGTTGCTTGAATATCTCAAATCCCGTTTCAGCCCGGTGCCGCCTTGGGATCTGGCATTGCAAAGTGGCTTGGTCTGACGCCTCCGGCAAAAATTACCTGGCGCATTAAAGATTTGCCCGCTAGATTCCAGCCCAGACATGCTTTTTCGAGACGCCACCATGAGCAAAAACCCTGATCCTTGCGAATCGCTGTTGCTGGACAACCAACTGTGCTTCGCCCTGCACTCTACTTCATTGCTGATGACCAAGGTCTACAAGCCGCTGCTCCAAGCCATCGGCCTGACCTACCCGCAATACCTGGCCATGATGGTGCTGTGGGAAGAGGATGAATTGACCGTCAGCGAAATCAGCAGCCGCCTACTGACGGACCCAGGCTCCATGACGCCACTGCTCAAGCGCCTGGAAGCCGAGGGCCTGCTCAGCCGTACCCGCAGCCGCGAAGATGAACGAGTGGTAGTCGTGGAACTGACCGACACCGGGCGCGCCTTGCAGGAGAAGGCCAAGGATGTTCCACAATGCATCCTGGGCGCCAGCGGGATGGCGCTGGAGCAATTGCGCAAGCTGCAAGGAGACCTGATCGCGTTGCGCGCCAATCTGCAAACCAGCATCTGACGCAACGCACACCTAAAAAGTGGGAGCTGGTTTGCCTGCGATGGCCATAGGTATCTACACAACTTCGGCACGACGCTAAATCTGTGGCGAGGGAGCTTGCTCCCGTGACGGCCTGGCAGCCGACACAGATATAACTGATGCCCCCGCGATCCAAGGTGGGAGCTGGCTTGCCTGCGAAGACGGCCTGACAGTCAACACAGTTGGACCGTGTACATATCCATTCCTGCGGTAACGGCCACTTAGGGTTCCGCTTTTACAGCGGCTCACTTTTGAAAAGCCGGAATGCCGGCCCAGACAAAAGTAAGCAAAACGCTCTTGCCCCACCACTCGGCACCTCGCCCAGGCTCGGTGTGCCCGTAATCCGCCAGCGTGGTTTAACGGGGCGCCTAAGATCAAAGCAGATCAAGATAAAGAGCGGCTCGCTTCGCATCGTGGTTACCGTTGAGCTAACAGAGTTATGTAGATACCTATGCTGCGATTGCGGTACATCATTCAACAATGCATTGACTGACACACCACAATCGCAGGCAAGCCAGCTCCCACTTTTTGCTCTGCGGTGCCCTCAAATTTTTCAATCAGCCAAAAAACTGAAAAATTAACTTGCGCACTAAACATTAGCGCTATACATTCGCCTCACCAACTACTTAGCGCGCAAATGTTTAGCGCTAAACATACAGAGGAACGCCCCATGCAAACGCTCTATACCGCAGTAGCCACCGCCACTGGCGGCCGTGATGGTCGCGCCGTTTCCAGCGACAATATCCTCGACGTCAAACTGTCGACTCCCAAGGAGTTGGGTGGCGCCGGTGGCCAGGCCACTAACCCCGAGCAATTGTTTGCTGCCGGCTACTCCGCCTGCTTTATCGGCGCACTGAAATTCGTTGCCAGCCAGACCAAACGCAAAATCCCGGATGACGCTTCGATCACGGCCCACGTTGGCATCGGCCAGATCCCTGGCGGCTTCGGCCTGGATATCGACCTGCATGTCAGCCTGCCGGGCCTGGCCCAGGATGACGCGCAAAGCCTGGTCGACGCCGCGCACCAGGTCTGCCCGTACTCCAACGCCACCCGTGGCAACGTTGATGTGCGCTTGCATGTAACGGTCTGAAAAACAGACGCCCATGAAAAAGCCCGACTCAAAGTCGGGCTTTTTTCGTATCGCCGGGGCCAGAATTACTTCTTGGCGCGACCTTTGTACGAACCACCTTCACGGGTGTCGATCTCGATCATGTCGCCGATTTCGATGAAGTCTGCAACGCTCAGCTCGGTACCGTTCTTCAGTTTGGCAGGCTTCATCACCTTGCCGGAAGTGTCACCGCGAGCGGAACCTTCGGTGTAGTCAACCTGACGCACGATGGTGGTCGGCAGCTCTACGGAAACCAGGCGATCTTCGAAGAAGATAGCTTCGCAGACGTCTTCCATGCCTTCTTCGATGAACGGCAGAACGGCTTCGATATCTTCAGCGTTCAGCTCGTACATGGTGTAGTCGGTAGTGTCCATGAACGTGTAGGTGTCGCCGCTGATGAAGGACAGGGTCGCTTCTTTGCGGTCGAGGATTACGTCGTCCAGTTTGTCATCGGCGCTATAGACGATCTCGGTCTTGTAACCGGTCAGCAGGTTCTTCAGCTTGGTCTTCATGATTGCGCTGTTACGACCAGACTTGGTGAACTCAGCTTTCTGAACCAGCCAAGGGTCGTTTTCGAGACGGATCACTGTACCGGGTTTCAGTTCTTTACCAGTTTTCATTGCGTATATCCGAAATTTGGATGGGATTGACAAAAATCAAGGTGGCGTATCATATCCAACTTTCATAAAACTGTACCAGCGCCGTCGCAAGATCGGCCTGCAAGCCTTGTTCCAGACACCACTTCTCAGCGTGCTGGGTGACCTCGGGCCAGTGTTCCAGCAGCATTTTCCAGGACTGTGCCATATCGCCATCAGCGTTCCAGGCTTGCCAGAGCGTGACGACGGCAGCCTTGGCGGCCGGTGAAAGTGCGGCAGTGTACAGTTCCAGGAAGGCATCGAGCTTGTCCAGGTGGATGTCTTCGTCCTGGCGGTAGATGTGCCATAGCATTGGCCTCCCCGCCCACTGGGCACGCACGAACGAGTCTTCGCCCCGTACGGCGTTGAATTCGCAGCACCATAGCAATCGGTCATATTGCTCCTGACGCACGAATGCAATGACCTGAACGGTCAGCGCGCCGCGCACCTGAATGTCTCCCGCCGACAAACTGCTCACCCCCAGCCAGCGTTGCACATCCCCCAGAATGCGCCCTTCCGGCACCAGCAAGTGCGTCCCACGCCCATCGGCTGCCAGCACGTCCAGCCAACCGGGCAACCCGTCATTCTCATAGGCAAACAGCGACATCAAACGCGCGCCGGCCGTCGGAGCAACACCCAGGCTTTGCAGGAACTGTTGCTGCGCGGCGGCGTCCTGCTGAAATGCCCGGCGTCGCTCCAACAAGCCGGCTTCACGCAACAGGCCGCCGGTGCCAGGGCGAAACCCGGGGAAGAAAAAGTATTTCTGCACGCCTTTGTACTTCACCGAAGGCAAGCGATGACAACCCACCACCCAGTCTTCAGCGCTGAGGTAATCCAGGTTCATCCACAATGGCACACGCTCACGCTCGGCCATGCAGTCCATGTACTCAGGCGGTAGCTGGCAGGCGAACGCAGCAATCACCACATCGGCCGGGTGCGCGCCTGGCCATTCGGCCGGCCAGTGACGCACTTCGACGCCCTCTTGCCATTGCTGGCCCACCTGCACATCAATGTCCGGGCACATGCGTTCGAAGGCCCGCAGGTCATCGACCCACAAGCGCACGTCACAGCCATGCTCCACCACCAACTGCCGGGCCAGGCGCCAGGTCACGCCGATGTCGCCGTAGTTGTCGACGACACTGCAAAAAATATCCCAGCGGGCTTTCATTCCGGGCTCCATCGATCAAAGGTTCGATTGTCCGCATAAATGCGTGGATGCAGAAGGCTTGATCGCGATTATTCTGCACGGAGGCTGTGCGACAATCACCGTCATGCCGTCAATGCCTGCCAGGAAGCTCTTATGTCTGACCGTCCGTTATCGCTGCTCAAACTCTGCATCGCGATTGCCGCAGGCGTGTGGCTAGGGTTTATCGCCATTGCGCTGACCACCTGGCTGGCGTCTCGCTACCTGTTCCCCCAGAGCCTGGCGCCGGTGGCACAGGCGGTTCAGCAATTGGGCAAACCGGCGATGGTTGAGCCGCAGCCACCGAACCGTCTGTTCGAACAGTACCAACAAAACCTGCAAAAACAGGCACAACAACAGGCCCTGGACCAGGCCCGAAGCAACGCGCGTAACCTGTCCAACCCCAAATGCCAGTTCTGGCTGCAACAAGACCAGAACGCCCCCAATGAAAAGACGCGGGCCAATGTCCTGCAATTCTGCGATTGATGCCAAATACCGCCATGAATAAACACGCCGTGCTCCAGTTGATCCTGGAAAAGCTCACCGTCGACCTCGACATCGTCCAACGCGCCGCGCAGACCGCCTACGAAACCGCGACCCACGAAGAAAACATTGCCGAGAACAAATACGACACCCTCGGCCTGGAGGCTTCGTACCTGGCCACCGGGCAGGCCCGGCGAGTGGAGGAGATCAAGCAATCGCTGGTGCTGTGCCAGCAACTGCAGCTACGTGCATACGATGATCGACGCGGGATAGAGATCGGCACGCTGGTGGGCCTGGAAGACGAGGACGGTCGTCAGCAATGGCTGTTCCTGGCGCCGGATGCAGCGGGTTTGAAAGTGGATGTGGTCGGGCAACCGGTGACCGTCATCACGCCGCGCTCGCCGTTGGGCAAAGGCCTGTTGGGCAAGCGTATCGATGAAGAGGTGGAGATTCTGGTGGCCGGCGCTCGGCAGCACTTTACGGTTACCGAGGCCAGATAACCTACACCCCTGTAGGAGCGAGCTTGCTCGCGAAGAAACGCAAGGGTGCTGCATGCTACCTGGCGCCCCGCGTTAACGTTGGCGATCTTCGCGAGCAAGCTCGCTCCTACAGGGTCATCGCGGTCAGTGGACGGGCAATTCAACGCCGTCGAACAACTCTTCCAGCTCTTGCTTGTTGTGGCACTGGATCGCCTTGGCCATCACTTCACGGGTCAGGTGCGGTGCGAACTTCTCGATGAAGTCGCACATGAAGCCGCGCAGGAAGGTGCCGCGGCGGAAACCGATCTTGGTCACGCTGGACTCGAACAGTTCGCTGGCATCCAGCACCACCAGGTCTTTGTCCAGGTTGGTGTCGACCGCCATCTTGGCGACGATTCCGACGCCCAGGCCCAGGCGAACATAGGTCTTGATCACGTCGGCATCGGCAGCGGTGAACACCACCTTGGGCGTGAGGCCGCGATGGCTGAACGCTTCGTCGAGCTTGGAACGGCCGGTAAAGCCGAACACGTAGGTCACGATCGGGTATTCAGCCAAGGCTTCCAGGGTCAGCTTCGGCAGCTTGGCCAAAGGGTGCCCCTGGGGCACAACCACGCAGCGGTTCCAACGGTAGCAGGGCATCATTACCAGGTCGCCGAACAATTCCAGGGCCTCGGTGGCGATGGCAAAATCGACGGTGCCGTCAGCGGCCATTTCGGCAATCTGCATCGGCGAACCCTGGTGCATGTGCAGCGCTACGTCCGGGTATTGCTTGATGAAATCACGGATCACCGGCGGCAATGCATAGCGCGCCTGGGTGTGAGTGGTGGCGATCGACAAGGTGCCTTTCTTCTCGTTGGAGAACTCCTGGGCGATCTGCTTGATGCTTTCGACTTTACGCAGGATCTCGCCGGCGGTGGTGATGATGCGCTCGCCGGCTGGAGTGACGCGGGTCAAGTGTTTGCCGCTGCGTGCGAAGACTTCGACGCCCAACTCGTCTTCGAGCAGGCGGATCTGCTTGCTGATACCAGGCTGCGAGGTATAGAGGCTTTGAGCGGTAGCGGAAACGTTGAGGTCGTGGTGCGCCACTTCCCAGATGTAGCGCAGTTGTTGAAGCTTCATATGAATCCCTCAAAGCAGATAGACGCCACGGGTATCAGCGACGGTATATAACTATATTAAAGGTTTAACGGATAAATCTAGAACTTTTTATCGTTTTTACCGATCAACTATCGTCACTGCGCCGACGCTGCAGCGACGGCACCAGGTAAACCGGCACCGGGGACAACTGCAACACCCGTGCGGCGGTACGCCCAAGGGGGACGGCCACGCCGGTTGCCTGGCTATGACTGCCTACGACCAGCAAGTCGACGGACAGTTTTCGCAACTGGTCGAGAATCACCTCGCAAGGGTCCCCCTGGATAACCTTGACCGAGCGAATCCATTGCAGGTCCTGCTCCCCTTCCTCCCACTCCTCGCGAAAGCTGTCCAGCACGCGCTGTTCAATCGTCGCCATCACCGTGCTCAGCCCCTTGCTCTGCCATTCGCTCAAGGCGGTTTCATCAAGGTAGCTCTGCAACACCGATTCGGCGAACAAGCCAATGGGCTCGACCACGTGGATCACATACAGGTCAGCCTTGAACGTTCGCGCCAGCGCCACTGCATGTTGCATCACATAGGGTGCATACAGACCGAGGTCCGTGGCAAACAGCATCGAGCGAATCATAAAACCTCCTGGACTGCCAGGATGGCGGGAATTGAATGAGCTTAGCAGCTAGCTCTCGGTCTGGATTCTCAACTCATTGCTGATGCCATGGGGCACGTGCCCGGTGGCCACTACCTCCCTGGCTTTCTCGCAATGGCCGGCCTGGTCATCGAAAAACACATCGGCGGCAAAGGCTTCCAGAAACGCGGATTTTTCCAGGCCACCGAGGAACAGCGACTCGTCCAGGCGGATATCCCACTCGCGCAACGTGCGGATCACGCGTTCATGGGACGGTGCCGAACGTGCGGTGACCAACGCGGTACGGATCGGGCAGGCCTCATCGGCAAACTCGCGTTGCAACAGGTTCAGTGCCGCCAGGAAGCCCTTGAACGGACCGCCGTGCAAAGGCTGGCGCGCCGACTCTCGCTCGCTGGCCTGGAAGGCTGCCAGCCCGCCGGCCTGGTAGACACGCTCGGACTCATCGGAGAACAGCACGGCATCGCCATCGAATGCGATGCGCAGCTCTTCGCTGGAAGCGCGGCGCGGGCCGCCGGACAAAATCGTCGCGGCCGCAAACCCGGCATCGAGGGCACTGCGCACATCTTCAGCATGGGTGGAGAGAAACAGATGACAACCGAAGGCGGCCAAATAGGGATAGGGACTACGCCCGCCTACGAAAGCGGCGCGGGAAATATCCAGGCCGTAATGCTGGATCGAGTTGAACACCCGCAGCCCGGTATCGGCACTGTTGCGCGACACCAACACCACCTCGACCCGCGCACGCCCCAGGCTGGCATTCAGGCTCAGCAGCTTCTTGACCAGCGGGAAGGCATCGCCAGGCTCGAGGGTTTCTTCCTCGTGCTCGATCTGGTATTTGCGGTAAGCCTCGACCCCTTCAGCCAGATAAACCTTGTGGCTGTCACTCAGGTCGAACAGCGCTCGTGAGGAAATCGCCAGCACCAGTTTGTCAGCCAATCCCTTCACCATGGTAGTTCCCCCCAATCAGCGGTTGTGCCGATCAATAAAACTCAAGGCCTGATAGAGCGCCTGCATGCGTGGCAGTTCGCAACCGGCCGCTTTGGCAGCGGCCAAGGGGCGGGCGTAGATGGCCGCCAGCTCCAGCGGCCGCTTGTGCAGATGGTCGTGGTACATGCTGGGCAGGTAGTCGTCCATGGTTTCTGTCATGGCGAACATCTGCCCAGCGTAACTGGCAGGAATTTCATGCCCGCAGGCATGAGCGCCCTGCACCACCTCGGCCATCAGCGCCTGGATCAACTCGCGGCTGGACTCATCGGCCATCATGGCCGTGGTGCCCGTGCCCAGCAACACAGAGAGGCCGTTGAACGGCACGTTCCAGACCAGCTTGTGCCAACGCGCCAGATGCACATTGGCCATGGCCTGGGACTCGATGCCAGCTTGATGAAACAGCCCGGCGCCGGCTTCGACAATCGCCTGTTGCTGCACCTCGTCGTTGGCCGCCGTGCCACTGTGATAGCCCAGGTTGACCCGGCCCAACGCCTGATGCTCGACCACACCGGGGGCCGAGCGGTGCACACCGATGTAGCACAGGCCGCCCAACAGATGTAGCGACGGCGGCAGGTGTTCACGCAGGCTGTCTTCCACATCGAGGCCGTTTTGCAAGAGCACCACTTTGGCGTCCGGCGCCGCCACCTGGGCGATGGTTGGCGCCAAGTCCACATTGCCGGTGGACTTGGTGCCCACCAGTAGCCAGTCGCACGGCGGCATGTCGGCGGCGCTGGCATAGGCCTGCACCGGATGCAGGTGCAGTTGCCCATGCACCGTACTGTTGACGTGCAGGCCATGCCTGCTCACCGCGGCATATTCGCTGCGCAACAGGAAATGCACATCGAAGCCGGCACGCGCCAGCATCAGTCCGTAGTAACCACCAATGGCACCGGTACCGATAATGCCAATGCGTGGCGACGGGGCTGCAACTGCTGTCATGGCAAATCCTCTGGTATTCGATTGAGCGCCTGGTTTACGCATTCAGCGAGGTCGGATGCTGTAAGACGTGCCTGTAATTGCCCAAGGAATTGACCCTCGCACACCAAGAACAACGCCGGCAAATGAAAGATCTGGTAGCGTTCCACCGCACCGCCGTTGTGCCCGGCATCCACCCAGCACACGCGGTCCACCGGCAAATGCCAGCCAGGCAACTGCTGGCGTGCCCAGCGGCAACTGGCACAACCGACACTGGTGAACACTACCAGCGAAATACCTGGCAATCCCAGCAATTGCTGGTCAATATCCAGGTCGGTCAATTCCAGTTCCTTCACTATACTGCTGCCATTGCCGTCAACTGGACGGCGCTCGGAGTCCGTGTACATGGGTCGTTTTTTACCTCACCCTGATGATGTCGCTGTCGAGTTGATCCAACGTCCCTCTCCCGCCCTGCCCCGCCAACGCCTGCACACTATCGGCCGCGGCGGCGTCGCCTGCAATTGGCCACGTGCCTGGCGCGCCGGCACGGCGGTTGATCTGCATATCCCTTCCCTGGGGCCCAGCGCCCGTTATCCGGGCTATGTCGCCTGGTGCCGCAAAGTCGAACAGGGCTATCGCATCGGTATTTGCTTTACCGATGAACACGCCTTGTTCGGTGCGCGAATGGGTGAGCAAGTGTGCCAGATCGAGCGTTACTGCCGCCTGCACGAAGATGCCGAGCCAACGCCTGCGCAACTTGAAGCCATGGCCCGTGACTGGGTGTCGCGCCATGCTGACGAGTTCTCCCATGAGGCGATTGTGTAGCCAGCGCTGGATTAAACCGGGCTTTGCCCATTGTCGCGGGCCCGTGTTACGCGCTAAGGTTCCTCCCCCCTGCATTCAAATCATGCTGTGCCCGCCGCACGGGGATAGCTGGCGGCCGGCACCCGTGACCCTGGCGAGTAACACGATGGCTGATTTACCGATCAATGACCTTAACGTTGAATCCAACGAGACCCTGATCACCCCCGATCAGCTCAAGCGCGAAATCCCCCTGAGCGACGCTGCCCTGCAGACCGTCACCAAGGGCCGCGAAGTCATCCGTGACATTCTCGACGGCACCGACCACCGCCTGTTCGTGGTGATCGGGCCCTGCTCTATCCACGACCTCAAGGCCGCCCACGAATATGCCGAGCGCCTCAAGGTGCTGGCGGCAGAGGTGTCCGACACCTTGTACCTGGTCATGCGCGTGTATTTCGAGAAACCGCGTACCACCGTCGGCTGGAAAGGCTTGATCAACGACCCATACCTGGACGACTCCTTCAAAATCCAGGATGGCTTGCACATCGGTCGCAAGCTGCTGCTGGACCTGGCTGAAATGGGCCTGCCCACCGCAACCGAAGCCCTCGACCCGATCTCCCCGCAATACCTGCAGGACCTGATCAGCTGGTCGGCCATCGGCGCACGTACCACCGAATCCCAGACCCACCGCGAAATGGCGTCCGGCCTGTCCTCGGCCGTAGGCTTCAAGAACGGCACCGACGGCGGCCTGACCGTGGCGATCAATGCGCTGCAATCGGTCTCCAGCCCTCACCGTTTCCTGGGTATCAACCAGGAAGGCGGCGTGTCCATCGTGACGACCAAGGGCAACGCCTACGGTCACGTGGTGCTGCGTGGCGGCAATGGCAAGCCCAACTATGACTCGGTCAGCGTCGCATTGTGCGAACAGGCACTGAACAAGGCCAAGATCAAGCCAAACATCATGGTTGACTGCAGCCACGCCAACTCCAACAAAGACCCGGCGTTGCAGCCGTTGGTGATGGAGAACGTCGCCAACCAGATCCTGGAGGGCAACCAGTCGATCATCGGCTTGATGGTCGAGAGCCATTTGAACTGGGGTTGCCAGGCGATTCCAAAAGACTTGGCCGATTTGCAATACGGCGTGTCGATCACCGATGCCTGCATCGACTGGTCGGCCACTGAAACCACCCTGCGCAGCATGCATGCCAAACTCAAGGACGTGTTGCCCCAGCGCAAACGCACCTGAGCCAATACCTGTTTCGCGCACACAAAAACGCCGGGCCAAGCCCGGCGTTTTTTATTGGCAACTGGTCAGTTACAGCTTCGCAGCATGGCGCTGGTGGCGCTCCATATAGCGTTCGACATAGGAGCATGAGGGGATCACCGTGTAGCCAGCCTCTTCGGCAAACTTCAAGGCTTCCTCGGTCAACGCAGCCGCAATGCCTCGCCCCCGCAGTGCGTTGGGCACGAAGGTGCGATAGATATCCAGGGTCTGCTTCCCGAGGTCCATGTAGGTCAGGTAGGCACGATGACCGTCCACATTGGTCTCGAACTGATGACCAGCCTGGTCATGGTGGATGGACAACGCCTCGCTCATCACTACTCCTCGCGGGTCTGAATTAACGACCCTACCTTACCGATGTTTTTCCGGCGAAGGAACATCTACGCCACCCCGTGCCGGTTTCGACAGCGAGAAAACCGTGAGCGCTCACAACCAGCACATAGGGAATAGTAGGCACCAATCCTGAAATTGCTCAAGGCGCACTCGTCATCCCCTGCCGCTGGTGGATATAGAAAGGGCCTCGATCAACCGGTGACCGATAGCCTGAACATTGCCGGCAGTTGAACCTTGAGACGAACTGGCGCACTTAAAGTCACCTCTAGATGCGCGAAAGATGCCTTGCGCAGTAAAGCCAAGCGCAACCAAAGTGCCCCGCTTCGTTATATAAAATTTCATCTGTTTACAAGGCTTAACACATGCGGGCCGGCCCTTTCAGCCTGGATCCAATGTTCGTCGAGGTGCAAAAATCTGGACAGTTTTCATACAGACCGCCAAAAGATTAGCCAAAATAGATTCAGCACAAGAATTTTTTTTGCTTCTTGCGCAACGTCAGTTTACTTACTACAAGTAATGGGTAGTATGTACGCCGGCTATTAGCTCACTCTGAGAAAGTAGCCATTAAATTGAAAGTCCTTGAAGGGGAACACGATGAACAACGTTCTGAAATTCTCTGCTCTGGCTCTGGCCGCAGTTCTGGCTACCGGTTGCAGCAGCGTCTCCAAAGAAACCGAAGCTCGTCTGACTGCAACTGAAGACGCAGCAGCTCGCTCCCAGGCCCGTGCAGACGAAGCCTACCGTAAAGCTGATGAAGCTCTGGCTGCTGCTCAAAAAGCACAACAGACTGCTGACGAAGCTAACGAGCGCGCTCTGCGCATGCTTGAAAAAGCAAGCCGCAAGTAATAATCCTTCGGGGTTGTTATCAAGCCGATCCATTTATGGGTCGGCTTTTTTTTGCCTTTGATTTGGCCCGCGCCACCTGTAGGAGCGCGCTTGCTCGCGAAGATGGTCAACGATAACGCGGGCGTCCTGAATGTCAGCGGCGCCCTCAGGTTTTTCGCGAGCAAGCTCGCTCCTACAGCAGGTCGGCTGGGGTATTTGAGGCCACGGGCGCCGCGCCTGGCACTCCAATTTCGGTCGGCAAGCCATCCTCGGCGGCGACCACATCACGCACCTGGTCCCAGTTGACCCGCAGGTTATTGGACAGGTCTTCGCGCTTGAGCAACGCATTGATGACCGCGGTGTGCTTGTCGACCACCGAGGGCGTACCGTCATCGTTCAACGGCGTGTGAGCCTCAAGGTAAACCTTGCCACCACTGCTGCCGAACTTGTACGCATCATTGATGATGCGCACTGACGTGCCTACCGGCACCATGCCCGCCATTTCCAACACGTTGTTATTGAACATGCGGAAGCAACCGTGGCTGGTGCGCGTGCCGATACCAAACTTCATGTTGGAGCCGTGAATCAGGTAACCCGGCGTGCCCAGGGTGAACTTGAAGGGCCCCAGCGGATTGTCCGGGCCGGCAGGCACCACGTTGGGCAGCGGATCACCGTTGGCGGCGTGTTCGGCCTTGATCGAGGCCGGTGGCGTCCAGGTCGGGTTCGGCGTCTTGGCGATGATACTGGTATGGGCGATCGGCGAACCCCAGCCTTCCCGGCCAATGCCCAGAGGGAAGGTATAGACGACGTTTTGGCCTTTTGGATAGTAGTAGAGCCGGTATTCCGCCAGGTTGATCACAATGCCTTCCCGCGGCCCGGGCGGCAGGATAAAGCGTGTCGGCAGCACAATCTCGGTGCCCGCCCCCGGCAACCAGGCATCGACACCCGGGTTGGCCGCAACCATTTCCGAATAGCCCAGGTCGTAGGTGGTGCCAAGGTCGGCAAAGGTGTCTTCGTACTTGGCCTTGATCACTTGGACCTGGCCAACAATGTCCTCACCGGGCGGCGGCAAGGGCAACTGCAAGGCCGCCGCCGAACCCGCCGCACAAAGCGCAGCAAGAGACAGGCAGCAGGTGACGACGGAAAGGCGCGACAACATCCGGAAAATCCTTCGCAAGACGACGGGTGGGGAAAAATTGATTGTATACGGCTTCGCAGTGCCAAGCTTCAAGCTGTTTTACAGCTCGAAGCGCAGCTCCGGCCAGATCGGAGGCGTGCCGCGCTTTTGCGATTCGAGAATTGCCCGGCATAACGGGCAGAGTCGCTGGTCTTGGAAAATCGAGCGGTTGACCGATGACCAGCGTGGCTGTGCCGGCAATAGAGTGCCGCAGAGCGTGCGATCGATCGAGCCGCCCAGTTCCAATTGACGCGCCACCAAATGCACCCGCACTTCCTGGCAGGCGAACAGGTCCAGCTGCTCGTCCGGCTCGATCAGTTGGTAGTTAAACAGGGACCAGGCAGGGCGCGACATCGAGGGCTCCAAATCGGGGGGGCGCCACCTTAGCCGAAAGCCTGCCGGTAGAAAAGCGTCATAACAGCGGTTTTAGCGTTGGCCAGACATTTTCCAGCAACTTGTCTTGCGCCGCGACTGCCGGGTGTAGCCCGTCAGCCTGCATCAACTCCGGATGGCCACCCACACCCTCGAGGAAAAACGGCACAAACGGCACCTTTTCTTTCTGTGCCACATCACCGAATACCTTGGCAAAGGCTTCGACATAGCGCTTGCCGTAATTGGGCGGAATCTGCATGCCCAACAGCAGCACCTTGGCGCCGCTGTCCCGGGACTGCTGGATCATCGAAGCAAGATTTTGTTGCAATTGCGCAGGCGGCTGGCCGCGCAACCCATCGTTGCCACCCAACTCGATCACCACAACGTCCGGTTTGTGCGTTGCAAGCGCCGCGGGCAGCCGCGCGAGGCCTCCCGCGCTGGTGTCGCCACTGATGGAAGCATTGACCACCTTATCTTCAAAACCCTCCTGCTTGAGCCGTTGTTCCAGCAACGCGACCCACCCTTTGCGGGTATCCAGGCCGAAACCGGCACTGATACTATCGCCAACGATCAGGACTGTACCCGCCGCTGCGTTCTGGGCCATGCACATCAAGGCCAGGCCAGCACTCAAAAACCACACTCGCATCGGATTCTCCATGGGCGCAAGCATTCTCACCGCGCGAAACCTTAGCAAAGTGGTTCCCAGCGCGGAAGGTGAACTGACTATCCTGCACGAACTGAGCCTGGAACTGAACAAGGGCGATAGCCTGGCTATCGTCGGCAGCTCCGGTTCCGGCAAATCCACGCTACTGGGCCTGCTGGCCGGCCTCGACTTGCCCAGCAGCGGCGAAGTCACCCTGGCCGGGCAAGCCCTGAGCACCCTCGACGAAGACCAGCGCGCACGCATCCGTGCCGAACATGTGGGCTTCGTATTCCAATCCTTCCAATTGCTCGACAGCTTGAATGCACTGGAAAACGTGATGCTGCCGCTGGAGCTGGACGGTCGGCAGGACGCCCGCGAGCGAGCCAAACACCTGCTGGAGCGCGTAGGCCTGGGCCAGCGCCTGACCCACTCGCCCCGTCAGCTGTCCGGTGGCGAACAACAACGCGTGGCGATAGCCCGCGCGTTTGCCGCCGAACCGGACGTGCTGTTTGCCGACGAGCCCACCGGCAACCTCGACAGCCATACTGGCGAGCGCATCAGCGATCTGCTGTTCGAGTTGAATAAAGAGAGCGGTACGACCCTGGTACTGGTCACCCACGACGAGCGCCTGGCCCACCGTTGCCGACGCCTGATCCGCCTTGAAGCCGGCCTGATGGTCGCGCCCCTGGAGCCTTGATGGCACGTTTGCCGCTATTGCGTCTGTTCAGCCTTGCCATGCGTCAGTTACTGCGCGATGCCCGCGCCGGCGAATTGCGCGTGCTGTTCTTTGCCCTGCTGGTGGCCGTGGCTGCAAGCACCGCCATCGGCTACTTTGGTGCGCGCCTCAACGGCGCCATGCTGCTGCGCGCCACCGAATTCCTCGGCGCCGACCTGGTGCTCGAAGGCAGCTCGCCGGCCCGTACCGAGCAAATCAAATCCGGGACCGAACTGGGCCTGGATCACGCTCGTATCGTGGAGTTCTCCAGCGTTATCGCCACCGATAATGGCATCCAGCTCTCCAGCATCAAGGCGGTCAACGAGCAGTACCCCTTGCGCGGCGAGCTTAAAAGCAGCACCGAGCCATTCGGTACGCAAACCCCTGGCGGTGGTCCCAAACCCGGTGACGCCTGGGTGGAAGCACGATTGCTGACGGCGCTGGGCCTGAAAATCGGCGACAGCATCGATGTCGGCATGAAGACCCTGCGCCTGGCGCGCATCCTGACCTACGAGCCCGACCGGGCCGGGAACTTCTACAGCCTCACGCCCAGGGTCATGATCAACCTGGCGGACCTGGACGCCACCGGTGTCGTCCAGCCAGGCAGCCGTGTGAGCTACCGCGAACTATGGCGTGCGCCACAAGGCAGCACTGCGCTGCAAACCTATCGCGACCTGGTCAAACCGGGCCTGGCTGCCAACCAGCGGCTGCAGGACTCCCGCGATGGCAACCAGCAAATCGGCGGCGCGCTGGGCAAGGCCGAACGTTACCTGAACATGGCCAGCCTGGTGGCCGTGCTGCTGGCTGGCGTGGCCGTGGCGCTGTCGGCCAACCGATTCGCCAGTCGACGTTTCGATGCCAGCGCGTTGTTGCGCTGCCTGGGCCTGTCGCGCCGTGAAGCCATGCTGCTGTTCAGCCTGCAACTGAGCGTGCTGGGCTTGCTGGCAAGCCTGGCCGGCGCCCTGCTCGGCTGGCTGGCGCAATTTGGCCTGTTCTACTTCCTGCACGACCTGCTGCCCGCCGACGTACCGCCAGGCGGGTTGCTGCCGGCTGTCGCCGGGATCGGCACCGGGCTGGTGGCCCTCGCCGGCTTCGCCCTCCCGCCGCTGGCCGCACTGGGGCGGGTACCACCGCTGCGGGTATTGCGCCGCGATTTGCTGCCTATTCCTTCAAGTACTTGGATGGTCTACGGCGCGGCACTGTTTGCCTTGGGCCTGATCATGTGGCGCCTGAGCCTGGACCTGGTATTGACCTTCGCATTACTCGGCGGCGGTGTAGTCGCTGCGCTGCTCCTGGGTGGCTTGCTGCTGTTGTTGCTACAGAGCCTGCGGCGGCTACTGGCTCGCGCCTCCCTGCCGTGGCGCCTGGGCCTGGGCCAATTGTTGCGTCACCCGTTGGCGGCAGCGGGCCAATCCCTGGCCTTTGGCTTGATCCTGTTGTCCATGGGGTTGATCGCGCTGTTGCGGGGCGAATTGCTCGACACCTGGCAAAACCAGTTGCCCAAGGATGCGCCCAACTACTTCGCCCTGAATATCCTGCCAGCCGACAAGGACGCCTTTGGCGCCCGCCTGCTGGACGTCCAGGCACAAGCAGCGCCGCTCTACCCGGTGGTGCCAGGGCGCCTGATCAGCATCAATGGCGAACCCGTGCAGGAGATTGTCAGCAAGGACTCCAGTGGCGACCGTGCCACTCAACGTGACCTGAGCCTGACTTGGGCGGCCGACTTGCCAGCGGGTAACGTCCTGACGGCAGGTACCTGGTGGTCGGCGCAACCCACTGACGGGGTTCCTGGCGTGTCGGTGGAAGCCAAAGTGGCCGAGAGCTTGAAGCTCAAGCTCAACGACCATCTGTTGTTCACCATCGGCGGGGAAAATCGTGAAGCGCGGGTCACCAGCCTGCGTACCATCAACTGGGATAACTTCCAGCCCAACTTCTTCATGATTTTCCAACCGGGCACCTTGAAGGATCTGCCAGCGACCTACCTGACCAGCTTCTACTTGGCTCCCGGCCATGACCAACAGATCGTCGACCTGTCACGGGCCTTCCCGGCGGTCACTATCCTGCAGGTCGAGGCCCTGCTGGAGCAGTTGCGCAGCATCCTTGCCCAAGTAACGCTGGCAGTCGAATACGTGCTGTTGTTTGTCCTCGCGGCGGGCATGGCGGTGTTGTTCTCTGGCCTGCAGGCCACCCTGGATGAACGAATCCGCCAAGGTGCATTGCTACGCGCCTTGGGTGCCGAGCGTAAGTTGCTGGTCAAGGCCCGACGCATTGAGTTCGGCCTGCTGGGCGCCGTCAGCGGCTTGTTGGCGGCACTGGGCACCGAACTGGTGACCTGGGTGCTGTACCGCTATGCATTTGACCTGGCGTGGCATCCCCACCCGTGGTTGTTACTGCTGCCCGTAATCGGTGCCTTGCTGATTGGCGCTGCCGGGGTATTTGGCACGCGCCGCGCACTGAATGCCAGCCCGCTGACCGTTCTGCGCGAAAGCTGACCCCCGATGGCGCGTACTCTGCCAAGGGTACGTGCCATCAGGCCGGCTTTACATATTCGATCTTGGTGATCCACCAGCACACCTCTCCGCCTGGGGTCTGTACGACTGCCTCGTCATCCACCTCCTTGCGCAGCAGGGCCCGTGCCATGGGTGAGTCGATGGAGATGTAATCCATACGGTCGTAGATCTCGTCATAACCCACGATGCGAAAACGCTTGGCCTCGCCCTGTTCGTTTTCGATTTCGACCCATGCGCCGAAAAACACCTTGCCCTCCTGCTCGGGCATGTACTCCACCACCCGCATGTCTTCCAGGCGTTTGCGCAGGTAACGCACCCGTCGGTCGATCTCGCGCAGCAGCTTCTTGTTGTACTGGTAATCGGCGTTTTCACTGCGATCTCCCAGGGAGGCTGCCCAGGTCACTTTGCGCGTGGTATCCGGACGTTTTTCACGCCATAGGTAATCCAGCTCTTTTTTCAGCGCTTCATGACCCTCTTTGGTAATCAGCTTGGTACTCAAACGCTCACATCCCCAGGCAATGTCTAATGATGCCGATACGCCAGGGCATCATGCCCAGGCAGCGGCTGGCTGGGACTGATGATAAATGAACCCTGGAAAGTATCCAGGCCGGCGCCCCCTGTAACCTCACCCATGGCCCTCCAGGACTTGATCCAACTCAAGCAGCATGCCCTGCATGCGCTGGCGCATGCCGGACAGCTGCAACATCATCATTGTCAGTTTTTCGGCTTTCTGACTGACCTCCAACCCCTGCTTCTGCAAATAGGTATGGCGCTGCTCAAGTTCACGGCCTTTTTCATCCAGTTGGCTCTGCTGCTGTTGCAGGGACGCCTGCCACTGTTCAAGCATTTGTTCTTTCTCGAGGACGGCGCATTTTTTTTGCGTCAACTCTTGGGCGACCTTGGCCAGATTGCTCAGCGCGCTGTCCATTTCAAGCAAAGAGGTATGTTCCAGGTGGGCAGGCGGGTCCAAGTGGTCGGGCTCGGGTGGCTCCAGCCGCAGGTTGTTTGGCTCAAACTGACTGTCATTTTGTTCATCCGGGACAGGCGGCGCACTGGTCTTGACCTGCAACTGCGGGATCGCGGCCAGCGACTGCGCCGGCTCTTCAAAGGTGTCTTCATCCATAGGCTGCGGCACAGCCGTGGGTGCGCGCGGATTTCGGGGCGGCGCAACCATTTGCGACGAAAAGCGAATGGACGGCACGATCACTGCGCTGCTTTCGATCGCAGGCAACGCCGGCGCAGACATACCCAAGGTGATCACCTTCATGACCAATGCCTTCTTGATGATCACCGAGTGATGATCCTCGGGCCTGGCAGGCGGCAGCCGGCAGCCCTTCAAGTCAATAAAGTGAAAGGGAACCTCAGCGTCGCCAATCGAGCTTGCCTTCGCACCTGACGCGGCCGCCATCATCAGGATCTGCTTGAAGACCTGCATCGCTGATTGCAGGTCCTCTTTTGAATCAACCCCCCCCAGAAAATAGCGTTCGAGCTTTTTACGTAATACCGCGATATAGACCCGGGAGTGACCGGGTTCGGTCTCCTCATCCAGGCTATACACGAGAAAGTTGGACCCGGTTTGCGTGACAGCGAACCCACACAGCAACGCGCCGTTAACGGGCGCGTCTTCGTCGTTACGTTCAAGAACAAGAGTACGTAGAAGCATCATGGCAATCAGGCCTCATTACAAAAGAAAAAACCTTATATAAACACCAGATAAACATCCGAGCTTTAATAAGTCTTCCAAACAAAACAATTGTTTCAGCGAATTATCGAGCCGAACGTAGGATTCTTCTTATTAGTTACGTCTCGCGTTCCCAAGCCACTTTATTGAACGTACCCTTTTTAAAGCTCTCTCCCATACGGCCGGCACCTCTCACACGCCCTGCAAAACTTATTCGGTAAAAATATGATCGAGATAAGCAACTTGACAAAACAGCTGGGCAAAAAAAGCGTTATCACCAACCTCTCCTTCTGCGCCCAGCGCCAGGAGTGTGTGGCCCTGCTGGGAGAGAGTGGTGCAGGAAAAACAGCACTGCTGAGTTTGATTGCCGGGGCAATCAAACCTACTTCAGGACAAATCACTATCCAAGGCTTCAGTACCCAGACCCATTCACTCCAAGCCAAAAAAGTCGTTGGCTATCAACTCCAGGACGGCCTCAATCATCACAGGATGTCCGTCAGGCATATGCTCAATTTTATTGCCGCTATTCGCGGTTTGAGCGGTGTTGAAAAGCGCAGTCGAGTCGAGCAAGTAGTCACGCGACTGGAACTGCTGCCCGTGCTCAACTGCCCGATCGATGTGCTTCCACTTGGCTTGAAGCGCAGAGTCGCAATGGCCCAGGCACTCCTGCACTCCCCAAGCCTGCTTCTGCTGGATGAGCCTACGGAGGGACTATGTCCTGATCAACGGCTCAAGTTCAGGGCACTCATCCAATCCCTGACCGAGGAAATGACGATCATCATCGCCTCCCGCCGTTACCAAGAGTTAGCGGATACCTGCACCCGTGCCTTGGTCATCGCCGACGGCCGCCTGGTGGCCGACGCTTCACTGCCGGATCTGCAACGCAGCTCCCGGCATTTCCAAGCGGTGACCCTGGCGGCGGACACCCCGCTGGATTTGCTGGCGCTTGCCGTATTACCTGGCGTCGCAGGCATCGAAGAAGACCGGCATGCCCCCGGCAAGGTGACTGTTCTGGCCATGCCCGGGCACTCCATCTTCCCTTCAATCAACGCGCTCATTACCCACCGTGGCTGGAACATAACGTCAATGAATCTGGAGCCGGGTCGCCTGAACGATGTCGTTCACCATCTGAGCCATGAGGTAAATCCTTGAGACTGCTAGCCATCATTTTCAAACGACAACTCGCCAGCTTTGCCTCGTCACCGAGCACTTATCTGAGTGTGGCGGTTTTTCTCGTGCTGGGTGCGACGATGGGGTTGCACAGCCATCACTGGCTGGAGCAAAACAGCAGCGATTTGCAGGCTTTCTTCGAACTGCATCCATGGCTCTATCTGCTACTGGTACCGATTTTATCGACGCAGTTATGGTCCGACGAATCCAATACCGGCTTTTGCGACACATTGAAATCCTTACCCGTCACTCCGACGCAGCGAGTGGTTGGAAAGTTTATGGCGGCATGGATCGTCTGTGGCCTCGCTTTGATGCTTAATTTCCCTTGGGTGATGGCTGTCAATTATCTTGGCACCCCCGACAATACCGTTATCGCATCACAGTTCTTCGCCAGTTGGTTGTTGGCGGGAAGCTATCTCTCTGTAGGTTGCTTTGCCTGTGTGCTGACGAACCAACGCGTTATGATTTCCCTCTTGACGCTGTGCTTGTTGCTGGCCGCCAGTGGGATATCTTCCATGTTGGATGCACTGGAACAGCAGACCCCCATATGGATTATCGACAGTTTGATATCCCTTGATCCGATTTCCCGCTTCAGCGCGATGGATAACGGCAAGTTGACATTGCATGACTGCCTGTACTTCATAAGCATGATCTTGGCTTTTCTGTTTGCGACCACCCTCACACTCAACTACAGAAACAGCTGACATAGGAACGCCACTGATGGGATCCGCTTTTCGCGCGGGTATGACATTGATTGTCATATCACTACTGTTTCTGGCATTCAATTTAGTCTGGGTACCCAAACTGCCAACTGTCCGCTGGGACTTTTCCCAAGAAAACACCCATACCCTATCGCCATCGGCGCGGCAATTACTCGTTTCACTTGAAAGCCAACTGGACTTATATTTCTTCAACACCCTCAATGCACCGCAAAAAAAACCGATATTGAAACGTTATGGCCGGCGCGTGGAAGACTTGCTCAAGGAATTCGAAAAAGCTGCCAACGGTATGATCAACTTACATATTATCAACCCCACCCCGTTCTCTGAGGACGCCTATAAAGCCAGCTTGTTTGGCCTTGATGATACACAAGGATTCCTTGGCCTTATCGGTACGCGTGCCGGCCAGGGCGCCCAACGCATCCAAGCGTTCAGCCCTGAGCATGAATCATTGCTCGAGTATGAAATCAGCCACCTGATCTACAAGTTGATGCACCCTGACCGCCCCACTGTTGGCCTACTGTCGGGACTGCCCTTGGGCAAATCGGCCGGAGGGTTACTGGAGTTGATGCGCGAGCAATTCAATGTGGTGGAATTGGCAGCGAACATCACCCAAGTACCGCCCTCCATGAACACACTGATGGTTGTACAGCCACACGCTCTATCTGGTCGAGCCCTATATGCCCTTGAGCAATGGGTACTCAAAGGCGGCAAGCTGATGATGTTCATCGACCCGGTGAGCGAGATAGGCGCCGACGCGGTATCGACAAACGCCAGGCTGGATTCGCTGCTGACCGCATGGGGTATCCAGATGCCTGCGGACAAGTTGCTGGTCGATAATCTTTATGCCTCATCAGCAACGCCCGACACCGGAATGCCCGCGGTACTGCACCCGGCCAGGCTACATCTGCCAAGGCAGGCAATGACCAGGTCGGATATCAGCACCTGGGGACTGCATTCGGTCATCGTATCGAGCAGCGGCGCGCTCTCCTTGGCCCCCAAAAGCCGCTCGCTGTTGACCCCGCTTCTGCTGAGCTCACGCCAATCGGCATTGGTGGACGCAGAACGCTTTGCTTCCGCTACCACGTTCGACTCACTCATAGATGAATCAGCGACTTCAGGACAGCGCCATGTCATCGCCGCCCGCCTTGACGGGCCCGCTTATTCAGCGTTTCCCGACGGCCTGGAGGGCCAGCCGCCCGGGCTGCAGAGGGCAGAACAGATCCAGATGGTGATCGTGGCCGACACGGACTTGCTCGCGGACACGCTCAACAACGCCCTACCCAACGGCAACGCGCAGTTTGTATTGAACACTTTGGATAATCTGGCGGCGCCCGAGGCACTCAGAAATATTCAATCCCGTGTGATGCGCCAACCATTGCGCAGGCTAGAACACATGCGCGACGAAGCCGCACAGGCTTATCGCAAAAGTGCGACTGCGATGGAGCGACGACTTGAGCAGACAGAACAAGCATGGCGCAGGTTGAACCCACCCCACACCAGCCTCATGACTCAAGCGGTGGATACCACTACCCAGTTGCAGGCACTCAACAAAGAGCGCCTGCAATTGCCCATCGAGTTGCACGCGCTCAAGACCCAGGCATACGCCCCGCTGCTGCGTTTCGAACGATATCTGCAATGGCTGATGGTCGCCACGATACCGCTGCTGCTGTGCCTGATTGCCTGGGTACTTTTCCTATACCAGCGAAGGCGTCGAACATTTACGTTGGCGGCCTATCACCACTCGCTCAGCGACGGGTAATCAGGCCTTGGCGGGCAATGCGTGTCAGTTGATGGATCACCTCAACGGCGTTGCTGGCATTCGGTGCCTGGATCACTGCCAGGTCGAAACTATCGCTGGCAAAACGGGCCAGGGAATCGCCGTCTTCAACAAACTGGATCAGGAACGCCGAAGGTCGACCGGAACGGCGTGGCCAGCCGTCCAGATAACGCAGCAGCGTCGGCTGGTGCTTACCGCCCAGAAGGATTTTCGGATTGCGTTGAGTCAGGTCCGCGGTGATCGGGGCCAAGCGTATGAGAGGGCGCAGTGCATTCATCGTGTCGTGTCTCTGCCTCAAAAGTCTGCGGGCAGGTGAGAGGCAACACCGAACCAGCGCTTTAGCGGTATTTCGAAGAACGCCCTGCGTGAGCAAGCGTGCTTCTGTCGGGCTGCATTGAGTCCCAGTGGCGCCCCGCAATTAGCTGTTTAAATCGGCGCATGAGCAGCATCCTAGAGAAGCCGGTGGGGCAGTGTCAAGAATCCCGGGCAACGAAAAGGCCCGCATCAGCGGGCCTTCTGTACAGCTTGCTAAACGATCAGTGAGCGATCGCGCGGTCGACAGACAATTTGCCCGCACCTTCCAACAACACCGCCAACGCGCCGCCGAGCAACGCCAGTGCGAACTCATAACCGTTGTTGGCCATGAACAGCCCGTTGTGGATGTGTACAGAGAAAATCGCCACCAGTGTCAGGAAGGTCAGGCCCAATGCGGCAGGGCGAACCAACAAACCGATGATCAGGGCCAGGCCGGCGAAGAACTCGGTACCGCCCGACAGCAGCGCCATCAGCGTGCCCGGCGCCAAGCCGATGCTTTCCATCCATTGTGCGGTGCCCGCCAGGCCACCACCGCCAAACCAGCCGAAGAGTTTTTGCGAACCGTGGGCAGCGAAGATGATGCCGACGAAAATGCGCAGAATAGTCAGGCCATAACCGGCGCGAGTGGACAGTACACGGGTAATCATTGGGCTCATGGGGGTAAATCCTTTTCCAGGTAGGGGTTGGTTGGCCGCTATATTAATCAGTTTAAACAATGATAAAAGCCAAAATATTGCCTAATTGACATCTAAAAATTCGATTATTTACGCGATGCAATTTTAGCCGCGGGCGGCTCCAGGGACTCCCGCTGCCGATCGAACGCCAAATAATACTTGTTGACGCTATTAACATAGCTGACGCCGCCCATCCCTACCTGCTCCATGGCAATGCGTTCAACCTGGAAGAACCACTGATTGGGGTTAAGCCCACGGCGCTTGGCCTCGGTGCGCATGCCCTGTACTCGCTCCGGCCCCATGTTGTACGCCGCTAGCATAAAGGCCATGCGCTCACGCTCATTGAGCTTGGGGCTGGCGAAAAACTTGCGGCGGATCATCGCCAGGTAACGTGCCCCCGCTTGCACATTATTGTCGAGCGTCTCGATATTGTTGACCCCCACCCGTTGGGCCGCCGACGGCGTGATCTGCATCAGGCCGGTAGGGCCGCCGCTGTTGCGTGCGCCTGGGTCCAGGGAAGACTCCTTGAACGCCAACGCCGCCAGGTTCAGCCAGTCCATACCTTGCTCACGTGCATGTTTTTGCAGGACCGGGCGCAGTTTTTCCAGGCGCTGGCGGTCAGCCCGCGCCAACGGGTTACGGACCTGGTAGAGGCGTCGATAGATACGCTGGAATGCCACATCCTGGTCGGAAGGCGTGTGATAGGTCTTGAGAAACCGATCAATGCTGGCGCGCAGCATCGAGGCATCCTGGCGCACAAACCAGAACTCGTCGCCCGGCTCGCTGATCACCACCTGCTTGTCAAAGCGCAACTTGGGCAGAATTTTCGACCAGCGTTGGGCAATGGGTTTTTCCACGATCGTCAGGTGAAAAATCCCGGCCTGCACCATCTCCAGGACGTCTTCCACCGCCAGGCTGGGGTCAACCCATTCGACTTTCACTGGGGGGCGCTTGTGCAGAGCCAGTTTTTGATTGACCTGACTGATGACATCCGCCGCCGCACTGCCCGTGGTCAGCGTCAGCGTGCGACCTGACAGTTGCTCCAGCCTGGTAAAGCGTCGTTCACCCTTGACGCCCACCAGCCACAACGGCACATCGCTGACAATCGGGTCGCTGGCGCTGACCTTGTGCGCGCCCTTCACGTCCAGCAACTCACCGGGCGCCACCAGGTCGCCCTCGCCACGGGCCAGCGCGCCGAGTAACTGGTCCTTGGCCTTGGGGATGATCTTGAGATTGATGGCCTGCCCATCACGGGCATGGCCATTGAGGTACTGCTCGAAGGCACGCAACCGATGGTATTCGACACCGATGGCCTGGCCCTGCACTTCACCGGAACTGTTGCGGCTCTGGTTGACCAATACGCGCAGGGTGCGGCTGGAGCGAATTTGCGCGAGGTCGCGGACCTTGCCGGGCTTGGCCACTTGCAGCGGCCCATCCAGACGTGCGACCGCCGCCATGGGCAGCAGCAACGTCAGGCACAACATAAGCAACGCCGAGGGTCGGATCATCCGCTCTCCGAAAAGAAAACTGGCCAGCACCTTCGCGAATAACGACGTGCTGGTGGTCAGAAACAGAGCGCTTTATGCGCTGGCAAGGCGTGCAACGGCGCCACGGTGGTAGGCAATCGGCCCACCACAATGTCGCTTGCGACGTTCAAAGACAGCGTTAACGCGTTGTAGTTCTTGGTTTTTCTTATCAATCTACAGCTCTGATATGCTTTCCGGCCGCAGGCGGAGATAGCACCATGCAACTCATTGATATTGGCGTCAACCTGACCAACCCCAGTTTCGACGAGAGGCACACGGCCGTTCTCGAACGCGCTTACGCCGCTGGCGTGCAGCAATTGGTACTCACCGGCACCAGCGTCGAGGGCAGCGAACAGGCCCTGCAACTGTGTGTAAAGCTCGACGAAAGCGGCCAGCGCCTGTTCAGCACCGCCGGTATTCACCCTCACTCTGCCAGCGACTGGAACAGCGACAGCGCCCAACGCCTGCGCAGCTTGCTGGGCGACAGCCGAGTGCGCGCCGTGGGTGAATGCGGGCTGGATTTCAACCGGGACTTCTCCCCTCGCCCCCAGCAGGAAAAAGTCCTCGAAGAACACCTCGCCCTGGCCGTCGAGCTGCAACTGCCGGTGTTTCTCCATGAGCGCGATGCCAACCAGCGTCTGCTGGAGATCCTCAAGGACTACCGCGACCACCTGCCAGCCGCCGTGGTGCACTGCTTCACTGGCGAACAGGCAGCGCTGTTCAGCTACCTGGACCTGGATTTGCACATTGGCATCACGGGCTGGATCTGCGACGAACGCCGTGGCACCCACCTGCATTCACTGGTCAGGGACATTCCCCGAGGCCGTCTGATGCTGGAAAGCGATGCGCCCTATCTGCTACCACGCACGTTGCGCCCCAAACCAAAGAACAGTCGCAATGAACCGGCTTACCTGCCCGAAGTACTGCGCGAAGTGGCCTTGCACCGTAACGAAACAATGGAAGACCTGGCGCTGCACAGCACCGCGTGCGCCCGGCGCTTTTTCGGCTTGCCTGCCATCGATTGATGCGGCGCATTGACCCATATCAAAAGCACTGTTCTGAATAGCGGCACAATAATGGCACCTTGCCAATACCGTTTCCGCTATCAGAGAAAACCTTCCATGGGTGCCTGGCTTAGCAATATCTCGCTCAAATACAAATTCTGGGCCGTCAATGCGGTCGCCTTCATCACCACCCTGCTGCTGGTGCTGTACGCGGTACAGCTGGAACAACAGGCGCGTAGCCAGGCGTCACAGGCATCGGCCCAGGCTCAGGGACGCTTGCTAACCGCCTGGCCAGCCGACAGAGCCTTGCCCACTGGTGAGCACTGGCTCGCATTTTCCAAAGGCCAGATCCCCCAGGACCTGCCCGCCCTGAGCACTGCCAACGGCTGGACTGAACTCAACCCCATGCCGTTGTTCGGTGAAAACCCGCTGATCGGCGCCGAGGTGATCAGCCGGGCCGACGGCCAGCAGGTCGCTGTCCTCGCCTACGCGCCGAGCCTGAGCCAGGTGTTCAGTGAACGCTTCGCCAATTACGCCGTTGCCGTGGCAGTCCTGATGCTAGCCATGCTCGGCGCCTCGCAGTTGTTGATCCGCTTCCTGCTCAGTCAGCTCAACACCCTCAAGGATGTAATGCTGCACGTTGAAAAAACTGGTGACCTGTCGGCACGGGTGCCGTTGGCCTGCAAGGATGAAGTCGGCCAGATGGCCAGCGCCTTCAACGCCATGCAAGCCGGTTACCAGCGCGTGGTCAATACCGTGGCACGCACCGCCCGGCAACTGGACGACGGCGCCGCACGCCTGGCCAGCAGCATGAACGAGGTGCAACACGGCATGCTGGGCCAGCAAAGCGAAACCGACCAGGCCGCCACCGCCATCAACGAAATGACCGCCACCGTCTACCACATCGCCCAGCACGCGGGCGCCACCCGTGACTTGTCGCAGTCCGCCGACACCCTCGCAGGCAGCGGCCAGGCAGTGGTCACCCGGGTACAGCGTTCGATCGCCGGGCTGTCCACTGGGGTACAGCAGACCGCCGAAATGATCCAGAAACTGGCCGAAGACAGCCAGAAAATCAACGGCGTGGTCGGGGTGATCCACAGCATCGCCGAACAGACCAACCTGCTTGCCCTCAACGCCGCCATCGAAGCCGCCCGCGCCGGGGAAATGGGTCGCGGTTTCGCGGTAGTCGCCGACGAAGTGCGCAACCTGGCCAAGCGTGTGCAAAGCTCCACCGACGAAATCACCCGCATGGTCTCGGCGCTGCAAGCCGGTACCCGCGACGCCGTGGACTTTATGCAGGAAAGCTCATTCAAGGCCGATGACTGCGTCCAGCAGGCCCAGGAAGCTGGTGTGGCCTTGGCTGAAATCACCGGGGCCGTGGCACAGATGCGCGAAAGCAACACCCAGATCGCCGTGGCCGCCGAGCAGCAAAGCCATGTTGCCGAAGAGATGAACCGCGCCGTGGTGAGCATTCGCGATGTGACCGAAAACACCGTACATCAAACCGTGGCATCGGCGACTACCAGCAATGAACTGGCGACGTTGGCCGGGGAGTTGAGCAAGGCGATTGGGCAGTTGAAGTTGTAAGACTGTTCCAGCTGTAATCCGACTCCTACGACCAAGCCTCGGTTTACCTGAAGTTAAGACGAAACTTCCTCGCCATCCCCGCGAATAACGCCGACTTCTTTTACCTGACAACCGCTGCAAAGTCCCTCGCCTGATCAAACAGTGCGAGGGATTGCAGATGCTGGCGTTCGTTAGAGCCCTGATGAATGGGGCTGTCTCTTGATCTCGGTGCTGGCCAACCTGATGCTGGTGCCGATGGATCCCGAAGCGCCGAAGGTTGAGCGCGTATTCGCGGACTTCCGCACCTGCCTGAATACCTTTGATAAGTGGACCGACAGCTTTTTAAGTGGTTCGGCACTTAGCGTGGAGCAGGTGTTCAAGGTTGGGGAAGACGTCGCACTGGTCGCGCCGATCTCTTCCGACAAACCCAGCCGCACCGTCGCTCAATGCAAAGCCCAGGGTGGGCTGACGCTGGTGCATCTGTTCGAAAGCACGCAGTTCGTGCCTATCGGCAACACGCCCGTGAGGCTGCAAGCCGTTGCACAGGACGGCATCCCGGTAGGCGCGCCACTGCATCGGACCATTGGCCCCAGCGGCATTCTTGAAGTCAGCGACTGTAGCCGCGACCAACAGTACGAAATCACCTTTTATCCCACTGTTTCCAAGGTTCACGTCCAGGCGCTGTATGCGTCCTATGAGTCTGTGATCGCCGGGCTGGAAACGGATTTGCGCACGGCATGGGCCGAGCACTTCAAGCCTCGATGGGCAGACTTTGCCAAAGCGCCGGCTTACAAGCGCAGTGCCTTACAGGGCGTGGCCTTTGCTGCCGGGCTGGGCAACGCGCTTTATAACCTGTGGGACAACATCACCGAGCTGTACGACCTGCTCGCCAACCTCAAGACCAACAGCGAAACGTTGCTGAAATACCTGTCCCAGACCGAGCTGAACGCGCTGCTCAAACTGGGCAGAGACACGCTGGCCAAGGGGTTGCTGGTACTCAGTGATGAGCCGCTGTTGTTTATCTACCTGTCGGCGCTGGTGGCCTGGGTACGCATGCTGCCGCCACCCGATATGTACGAACTGCTGGGTGAAATCACCGGCGAAGTCTTGATCAATCTGTTGCTGATCTGGGCCACGCGAGGCATTGGGGTCCAGCTGCGCCTGGGCGCGCAGACGCTCAGTCACGTCAAATCCGGGCGGGCGCGGGCGTTATTGGAGTTGCTGGTCAAGCAGGTGGCGGGGCCTCGGCTGGAAACCCATGTCGAGGCCGCCAAGCCGGTGTTGCTGAGCAGTGCGGCGACGCCGGTCAAGGCAGTGCCGGCTGTGCCGTTGAAGGCGGGCGACACGCTGGTTTCGAACCCGGTGCCAATGGTGCGCGGCAAGACCCAGCGCACCACGTTGGTTCGTCAGGAGCCTGTCGATGATGTGCCGGCTGTGGCGTCGAACCCGAAGGGGGATGCGGCGGCGCCAGCGGATAAAACCGTCACCCACGGTTGCCCGGTGTCGATGGTCACCGGCGAGGAATTGCTGACCCTTACCGACGGCGCGCTGGATGGGATCTTGCCGTTTGAGTGGACGCGGTTGTACCGCACCAGTGCGGTGGAAGTCGAGTGTGGGTTGGGGTTTGGCTGGAGTCATGGGCTGGCTCATCGGCTGGTGGTGTCGGGCGATTCGGTGGCGTGGACCGACCATGAGAACCGCTCGACTACCCTGCCCTTGCCCACCGTTTCTCGGCCGGCGATCACCAATAGCCTGGCCGAAGCGGCGATCTATTTGGGAGCCTCGCCTGATGAACTGGTGCTGGCCCAAGCCTCGCGTTTCTACCACTTCCGCGACGGTGTGCTGACAACCATCAGCGATGCGTATGACAACCGGCTGCGCCTTTGCCGGGATCGTTCTGGGCGGATTGAACGGCTGGATAACGGCGCGGGGCGCTCGTTGCTGTTGCGTTATGAGCTGGATCGCATTGTCGCGGTGGACTACCAGGTGCATCGCGCCAAAGGGCGTGAGCCCTACGTTTGGGAAACCGAGCAGAACATCGTTTCCTACGCCTATGACGAAGCTGGCCGACTGGTGTGTGCGACCAATGCCGTCGGTGAAAGCGAGCGTTATCGGTACGACGATCAGCACGTCATTCTCGAGCGGCAGTTGGCCGGAGGCGCGAGTTTCTATTGGGAATGGGAACACGCGGGCAAGGCGGCGCGCTGCGTTCGGCATTGGGCGAGTTTTTCGCAGATGGACACGCGCTATGCCTGGGGCGATGACGGGCGTGTCACGGTGCATAACGCCGATGGTAGCCAGGAGGTGTATGTCCATGACCAGCGGGCGCGGCTGGTGCAGAGGATTGATCCGGACGGCGCCACGCACTTTAAATCCTACGACGACCAGGGCCGGCTGACCGTCGAGCAAGACCCGATGGGCGCGGTGACGGCCTATCAGTACGACGATGCCGGGCGCTTGGTCGCGCTGTTTCCGGGGGATGATGAGCCAACGTCCTACGAGCATGACAACGGTTTTGTACGGGTTGTCAGGCGTGGGGAGGCGGTCTGGAAGTATGAGCGTAATGAGCAAGGCGATGTTACGCGTAGGACCGATCCCGATGGAGAGGTTACTGACTACAGCTACAACAAGCACGGGCAACTGACTGGAGTTTGGTACCCGGATCACAGTTGCCATCGACTGGTGTGGAACGAACGTGGGCAGTTGCTTGAGGAGCAATTGCCCAATGGTGGGATCAAGCGTTATCGCTATGACGATCTGGGGCGGCAAGTTGCCTGTGAGGATGAGCATGGTGCGCTGACGCACTATCACTGGGACTGCGTCGGCAGGCTGATTCGCCTCGTCTTGCCAGGCGGCGCCACACGAGAATTCAGCTACAACCCCTACGGCAAAATCATCGCCGAACGCGACGAACTCGGCCACGTCACCCGCTATGAATACGCCGACGGCCTGCACCTGATCAGCCGCCGTCTCAACGCCGACGGCACCCAGGTCAAGTACCGCTACGACAACGCCCGGCTGCTGCTCACCGAGATCGAAAACGAAGCCGGCGAAACCTACCAACTCGACTACCACCCCAACGGCCTGATCCGCCAGGAAACCGGCTTCGACGGCCAACGCACCGCGTATGCCTACGACCTCAACGGCCACCTGCTGGAAAAGACCGAATACGGCGACGATGGCAGTCAGCTAATCACCCGTTACGAGCGCGACCACGCCGGTCGCCTCGTCCGAAAAACCCTACCCGATGCCAGCGTTGTCGACTATGCCTACGACCGCCAGGGCAACCTCCTCAGCGTCGAGGACGGCCACTGGGCGTTGGCCTACGAATACGACCGCCAAAACCGCCTCACCGCCGAACACCAGGGCTGGGGCACCCTGCGCTACGGCTACGACGCTTGCGGCCAGCTGAAAAACCTGTGCCTGCCGGACAATAACCGCGTCACCTTCACCCACGATAAAGGCGGCCACCTCGCTACCGTCGAACTCAACGGTGAAGTGCTCACCTCACATCTGTTCAAGAGCGGCCGCGAGCATCAGCGCCAGCAAGGCCAACTGCTCAGCCACTACCACTACGACGACCAGAATCGTCTGCACGCCCACGCCGTTACGCAGCAGCAAAACTATTTCTACCAACGCCAATACGACTACGACAAAACCGGCAACCTTACCCGCCTGCTCGACACCCGCAAAGGCGAACACCTTTACCGCTACGACCCGCTAAACCGCCTGACCCACGCCGATCACTCCCAGGACGTACAGGAGCGCTTCGCCCACAACCCGGCCGGCAACCTGCTGATGCAAGACCGCCCCGGCCCGGACATCGTCACGGCCAACCGCCTGATGATCCAGGGCGACCGGCACTATGACTACGACGCCTTCGGCAACCTCATCCGCGAACGACGCGGCAAGGGCCAGCAACTCGTCACTGAGTACCGCTACGACTGCCAGCATCGGTTGGTCGGGGTTACAACGCCCAACGGCGAAACCGCCAGCTATCGCTATGACCCGTTTGGACGCCGCATCAGCAAAACCGTGGACGACAAAACCACCGAGTTTTTCTGGCAAGGCGACAAGCTGATTGCCGAACACCATGCAGAGCGCCATCGCAGCTATCTCTACGAACCCGACAGCTTCCGCCCCTTGGCCCTGTTGGAAGGTTTCGGCCCAAAAGAAACCAAGCCCTACCACTACCAACTCGACCACCTCGGCACCCCGCAGGAACTGACCGACACCGAAGGCGAAATCGTCTGGTCCGCCCACTACCGCGCCTACGGCCAGATCGCCCGGCTCGACGTAGGCAACATTGACAACCCGCTGCGCTTTCAAGGGCAGTATTTCGATGCGGAAAGCGGACTGCACTACAACCGCCATCGCTACTACAATCCGGATATTGGTCGCTATCTGACGCCGGATCCGGTGAAGTTGGCGGGTGGGATCAATGGCTACCAGTACGTGCCCAATCCGACAGGGTGGGTAGACCCGCTAGGCTTGAATTCATGCCCAGGCGATGATGGGTGTAAAAAGCAAACGAGTGCTGACGATCCATCCTACAAATCGAGCGTGGATGATGGACAGCCTTCAGCTCCTCTTGTTCACGGAGTAGACGCAACCTTCTTAAATAGAACACACAGCATTGAAGGGAAGCGGTCAACCAAGCGTGTGGAAGAAATTGCTCGCAGTATGCGAAACGACGGATACGATAAAAATACGCCAATAGACGTTTTTGAGTATAACGAGCAACGCTATATTGTTGATGGGCACCACCGAGCTGCCGCTGCAAGACAAACAAAGACGCCAGTCACCATAAAACTAATCCAGAATATAGGTGACCATAACAGCTCGTTCAACAGCACCCAGGACGTAATAGACGCTTCAAATGCAGTAGGACTGGATAGACTGGAAAGGCCTAGACGATGAGAGCTCAGACGCTAGAACATTTGATCACAGAATACTTGGAGCAAGTAAAAAAGGCTACCGACTTACTTGAGCAAGTGTTTGGAACCAAAAATATCATTGGTCTGTGGCGATCCAAAAAAATCCCGCAGCGTGGGACGGTCGCTGCAAATGTCACCTACGAGCTGCACGGTATTGGTTGCAGTGTTTACTTATCTGAAATATGTGTCGACTTTGATTACGGCCCGGACGATAGGGTCGACGGTTTCGACTCGTGGAGGCTGTATATGTACGCATGCGAAACACCCAGCAAGTACAAAAAATATACAGATAAACAAGCCTTGGAACGTGAGTTCAATGCGTACCTAAAAAAGGGCAAAGCCAAGAAAATCGAAGGGTCCACATCTAATTTGTACTTCATACAGTCTTGATGCCGTTCAGGTAAATCTCCTTACCCTAGACACTCTGAATATCGAATATGGGATGGGACTTGACCTCGATAACTGTGAACCAGCCAATGCATGTGCAAACTGACCCAACAACATCGGAGGTAAGCCTTGGTGCCGATCAGTCAAGCGAACGCAATACTCAAAGCAACGAAGATCAAAAGTGGGAGCTGGCTTGCCTGCGAAAGCGGTAGTGCAGTAACAGAGGCAGTGACTGACACACCGCCTTCGCGGGCAAGCCCGCTCCCACAGGGGATCTGCGCTTAACAGACTGGAATCCTTCCCACATTCACACCCACGGCGCTACTCTTTCCCACCGATGGTTTGGATGAGGCTTTTCGCAGAACGGGTATACCCAGGTCCGAATACAGCGTATCGAAATGGGGCAAAGACCAATATGGCAAATCATTTCCAACAGAACGGCGAGTAAAAACCGGTCCCAATAGAGGAGCGGAAGTGAATATTGACGATCCTATGCTCGTGCCAAGTAAAGAAGGCCCGAAATCACCTCATATTGGCTATCAAACACCTGGAAAGAGAGGCGACGGAGGAGCCAAAAGAGGCCATATACTGCTCCAACTGGTTCCTGTCAGCCGGTCCAGAATAGGTGTCCCCTGATGAGTTACCTGGAAGACGAAATAGACGAAGCCTGTAATGCGCTGAACCTCGACGCTGGAAAGCTTGATTCGAGCGAACTCAACTTGTTGATAAGCTCTCTGACGAGAAAATTCTTCAAAGCGCAGAGCAATGTGCTTGATCCCATCGAACTAAACGAGAAAAGCACCGAACACAACCCTGACTTTTGGAAGGAGATGCCGCATCGCATTAGCGGGAATGGCCTGGTTCTGCTGGTATTTGACTCAGCGTATAGCGCCTGGAGAATGGAAAACGCTCGAGTGCTAGCCTCTGTGTTAGGCGAAACCACCGGATATCCGTTTTGGATAACCGATAAAGAGCTGACGTTCTTGGTACACATGGATGATCATGACTGTGTCATTTGGGCATGAGGGTCACTCCGCCTAAATTGCAGCCTATGACCCCCATAGCCAGCCCCAATTCGCCACCTCGCCCACCTCAACCTAAACTCTGTTCAAGTTGTTTCAACGGACAGAGGATTCACCACCATGGGCAAACGTCACCCCAATCTTCCCGCCTGGCAATGGCGTCAGTACCCACAGAACCATCAGCACCCAACCAACCTGGCGTTGCACCTGATTGCCGTGCCGCTGTTTATCGTCGGTTTCCTGCTGATCGTGTCGGGCGTGTTCAGCCTTAGTCTGGCCAGCTTCGCCGTCGGCGTGATTGGTATTGTCGCGGGCCTGGCGTTGCAGCGTCACGGCCATAGCCTGGAAGCCCAGGCCAGTGAGCCGTTCAGCGATCGCAAAGATGCGGTGCAGCGCCTGGTGGTCGAGCAGTTCGTGACCTTCCCGCGCTTTGTGCTCAGCGGTGGCTGGTGGCGCGCCTGGCGGCAGCGGCACCACCACTGACCGGCGGGTTCAGGCGAACACCACCACGGTCTGGCGGCTGAGGGCGATCAACTCGCCGGTCGGGCTCCACAAGGCAGCGGCAGCGTGGCCATAGCCGTCGCGGGCGTGTTCGATGTTGACGTGGTACTGGCACCAGTCGAGCGTAGTCAGGTCTTGCAGCGGCTGGATGAACTCGATGGTCCAGGTCAGGGTGCTGCCCGGCGCGGGCTTTTTCAGGTGTGGCAGCAACGCCGGTGGCCAGGCGTCGACCAGGGCGAGGATATGCGCCTCGGTCAGTGGCTCCTCTTTCACATCCCCCCGCAACCGTACCCAGCCGCCCATGTCGCGGGATTTATTGCCGGTAAACGGCAGGCCACCGACACTCCAGCGCATTGCCAAATGACGCATGAATTCGGGGGTAACACCCTTGATATAGGGCAGTTCTTGGCACTCATCCCAATGTTTGAATACCGGTGGCGGCTCACTTGCCACGTCAATTTCGGAGGGGCGAGAGGCGCCAAAACTGGCCTGGACCAGGGTCGCCACTTCACCGTTCTGCACCACGCGCCCGAGCAACTGGCTGACCGCCTTGCCTTCGCGCAGCACTTCGACTTGATAGCTGGCAGGTACATCCGGCGCTACCGGGCCGACAAAGGTGATGGCCAGCGAGCGCAGCGGTCGGTCCGCCGGCACCTGGGCGCGCAGCGCCTCGTACTGCAAGGCAGCGACCAGCCCGCCAAAGGTAGCCCGACCCTGGGCCCATTCGGCAGGGATGGTGACATCCAGCGGATTGCTACGGGCAGCGTCGAGCAAATCACTAAAGCGCATGGCGACCTCACATCAAGAAAATCCTGGAGGAATCTTAACCATCGAATTGCACAGGCACAGCGCCCATTCCAGCCAAAAACCGGACCGGTTTAAAAACACTCGGCGCTGAGCGTGTCCAGCACGCGATCGGCCTTGCCTTGCGCCTTGAGCATGGTGCGCTGCCACACCGCTACGCAGGGTTGCAGGTCCGGCTCGTGCCCGGCCTGGGCCAGCCACTGCCAACAGTCATGCCAGTCACCCAGCGCGCTCTGGGCTTTCTTCAAGTGCGACAGGGCCTTGGGGGGTAATTTGTCCAGCTCGGGATACGCCTCGGCGGCATAGCGCACGCGCTTGATCAGCAACCGTAGTCGATGACGGTCATGATCGGGATCCTTCAGCGCCTCATCGAGTCTCTGCGATTGCTTGGCCAGGCGTTTCTGGATGCGCGGGCGCAAGCCCTTGAGCAGTTTCTGATGCTGGGACGCGCGGATAAACCGTGGGAACGCATCCAGAATCAGCAGCAAGTGCGCCAACTCCGGGCTTTGCGCCACCTGGCGATAAGCCTCGGGCTGCAGACGCAGGCGTCGATCAGCCGCGTCGTGATGACCGTGCTGATGCAAATACGCCGCCAGCACCTCTCGGTCGCGTAGCGGCGTAGTCAGTTGGCCAACCGTGCTGGCGGCCAATTCAAGCTGTTCGACACCGGGCAGCCCGCGCAAAGGGCGCAACAGGCTGCGCAGGCGGCGTACCGTGGTGCGCAAATCATGCAAGGCTTCATCGTCAGTGACGGCGGCGAGGCGAGCCTGGCAGCTCAGTAACCCTACTTCCAGGCCAATGACCTGAGCGACTAACTGATTGACCAACGCTGACATCCTGCCCTCACTTTCCGATGAAAAATCCTATCCGCCGCAGGGTCATCGCCCGGCGCGAGACTCACGAATGTAGAACCGCGCCTTTTCGGCCTTGTTGGAGCAACCCTCGAACGCTTCAAACTGCTGCTGAGTCTTGGCGCCAGTCAACAGCGACAAAGCCTTGGAGTAGCTGACAGTGCCAGCAAAACCTTCGGCCTTGGCCAGGTCCAGCTCTTTCCAGGCGGCGTCCAATTGCGAGCCACAGCTGTCGCGATACGCGGTTTTCCCGGCACAGCCAGCCAAGGCCAACACGATCACAGGCACACAGATCCAGGCTTTCATTGATGACACCTCAAATATACAAATTCAGTCGTAGCCTGTAGACGTTGCCTACAGGGAAAAGTGCCTTGTCCTTAGCCTGAAATCAGTAGTACCTATTGCCAGAGCATACCCGAGGCTGATCGCCAGCCTGGAAAAATATTGCGCGCTGTCAGCAAGGATTGAAGCAGGCCCCTTGATGGGTGCATTGTGGGCCCCTGTTTTGCGAAGGATCTGGCCATGAAGAAACGTGTTGCCTTAGTGCTGGGCTCCGGTGGGGCCAGGGGCTACGCCCATATCGGGGTGATCGAAGAAATCGAACGACGCGGCTATGACATCGCCTGTATCGCCGGCTGTTCCATGGGCGCCGTGGTGGGTGGGATCTACGCCGCCGGCAAGCTCGACGAGTACCGCAACTGGATCGAAAGCCTGGACTACCTCGACGTATTGCGCCTGGTAGATGTGAGCTTTCGCCTGGGAGCGATCCGCGGTGAGAAGGTGTTCGGGCAAATCCGCAAGATTGTCGGCGATATCAATATCGAGGAGCTGCGCATCCCCTACACCGCCGTCGCCACCGACCTCACCAACCAACAGGAGATCTGGTTCCAGGAAGGCTGCCTGCACCAGGCCATGCGCGCCTCCGCGGCCATCCCCAGCCTGTTCACACCGGTGATGCAGGGCAACCGCATGCTGGTGGACGGCGGCCTGCTCAACCCGCTGCCCATCGTTCCGGTGGTATCGAGCCATTGCGACTTGATCATTGCGGTCAACCTCAATGCCACCAACCAGAAACACTACCAATTGCCGGTGATTCCGCGCCCGCCGGCGTTCAAGAGCCGCTTCAACAGCCTGGCCAAGTCACTGGGCTCCCACCTGCCATTTCGCCGCAAGCAGGCCGAGCAGTTGATGAAGCTGGAACAAGAAGCCTTGCAGGCCCAGGCCGCCGAAATCAACCCGTGGCTGGAGTCTGCCGAACCCGAAGCCCAGCAACCTGCCGCGGCGCCCGAGAAAGCCGGTGCACCGAAGTCGGCCACCGGCTCGTTCATCATCGACAACGTCGGGCCTGCCTCGTTGCTGGATCTGATCAACCAGAGTTTCGAGGTGATGCAAACCTCATTGGCACAGTACAAGATCGCTGGGTATCCGCCCGATGTGCTGATCAACGTGCCAAAGCGGGTGTGCCGCTTTTTCGAGTTCTATAAAGCGCCGGAATTGATCGCTTTGGGGCGGGAGATTGCCAGTGATACGTTGGATCGGTATGAGAGTGAGCAGAGTTGAGCGTGTAAGTGTTGCGGATGGCCTCATCGCGGGCAAGCCCGGCTCCCACAGGGAAATGCATTTCAGCTGTGGGAGCTGGCTTGCCTGCGATGGCGCCAGCACAGGCACCAAACGCTCAGGCACTTAGCAACCGATACCCCACCCCCGCCTCAGTCACGATAAACCGTGGCTGGGTCGGGTCATCCGCCAGCTTCTGGCGCAAGTGCCCCACCACGATACGCAGGTAGTGGCTGTCCTCGGTATGGGTTGGCCCCCAGATGTCCTTGAGCAGCTGCTGTTGGGTAATCACCCGCCCCGGGTGGCGTGCCAACTGCGCCAGCACTGCGTATTCCTTGCGGGTCAGCGCCACTTCGGCACCGTCCAGCAAAACGCGGCGATAGGCCAGGTCGACCGTCAACGGGCCAAAACTCAAGGCGGCTTCCTGGGCCTCTCCGGCCGGTGCCTGGCGCAACAGCGCACGCACCCGGGCAAGAAACTCCTGGATGCCGAACGGTTTGGTCACGTAGTCATTGGCGCCACCGTCGAGGGCCTCGACCTTCTGACCTTCGCTGGCCCGCACCGACAGCACCAGCACCGGCACGCTCGACCACTCGCGAAACTCACGCAGCACCTGTTGGCCGTCCATGTCGGGCAGGCCCAGGTCGAGTACCAGCAGATCCGGTTTGCTCAAGGCCGCCTGCGCCAGGCCTTCGTTGCCTGTGCCGGCTTCGATTACCTTATAGCCTTGGGAAGCCAGGCTGATGCGCAGGAATTTGCGGATCTGCGGTTCGTCATCAATGACAAGAATCGTCGCGGTCTGGCTCATGGTGTCTCATTAAAACCCATTAAAAAAATCACCCTCTGTAGGAGCGAGCTTGCTCGCGAAAAACCTCTAGGCACCGCGTGCATTCAGGACGCCATCATTATCGTTAACGACCTTCGCGAGCAAGAACTAGGCGTCCCCCTCGCTCCTACAGGGCTTATTCCAGGGCAGGTTGTGTGGGCAGTGGTAAAAACAAGGTGATGCAGGTACCCAGACCGTCAATACCATCGGCCACGCTGATATGCCCACCGTGCGCACCGACCATGCCCTGGCAGATCGCCAAGCCGAGGCCGGTGCCCTGCCCGCCTCGATCACCGCGGGCAGCGGTGTAGAACATGTCGAAGATCTTCGCACGCTCCTCCTCGGGAATCCCTGGCCCTTCATCCGCTACGGCAAAAAACAACTGCTCATCCTGCACGCCCGCGCGCAACTGCAAGCGGCCCTGGGGCGGCGAAAACCGTGCGGCGTTTTCCAGCACATTGACCAGGGCCTGCTCAATCAATGCCGCATGCACATACAACAAAGGCAGTTCCGGCGGCACAGCGGTGCTCACCTGCAACGGCGCCAGTACGGCGCGCAATCGCCCAAGGGCACTGCCGACAATATCGCCGGGCGACACCCAATCGCGTGACAGTTTCAGCGCACCGTGGCCCAGGCGTGTCATGTCCAGCAGATTCTGGATATAACGGTCGAGGCGCTCGGCCTCGTCGCGAGTGCCTTCGAGCAATTCGCGGCGATCCTCCAGGGGGATGGCTTCACCCAGGGCCAGCAGGCTGTCGATGCTGCCGCGCATGGAGGTCAATGGCGTGCGCAAGTCGTGGGACACCGACGCGAGCAAAGCGCTGCGCAGTTGTTCGGTTTCGCCGTGCAGGCGCGCCGATTCCAACTCCTGCCCCAATTGTGCCCGCGCCAGTGCCTGGGCCAGCGGTTGGCTCAACGCGGTGAGCAAGCGTCGACGTTGCCCGCTCAATTCCAGGCCAGGCTTGGCACTGACACCCAGCAACCCCAAGGGCCCCTCTTCACCCGACAGCGGCCACCACCACCAACGCCCAAACGGCAAGGTGCCGGTGCCCATGCCGGCCGGCTGATCATGCTGCCAGGCCCAGTCGGCGGCGGCGCGTTCAGCTTCGGTGAGGGTCAACGGGCAACCGGTCTCGACCTTCCAGCCGCCCTGTCCATCGCGATTGACCAGGCACAGGTCGAGCTCGTTCCAACCTTGCAGATGGTGGGCGGCGGCACTGATGACAGCTTGGCGGTCGGTGGCAGCAGTGAGCTTGCGCGACAGGTCGAGCAGTTCGCTGGTTTCTTCCTGGGTATCGCGCAACGCCTGCAACTGGCGGCGCTGGCGTGCGGCGAGGTTGCCGGTCAACGCTGCCATCAACAGGAAGAACAACAGGGTCAACACGTCTTCTTCGCGCTGGATGGCGAAGGAAAAATTCGGCGGAATAAACAGAAAATCGTAAGTCAAAAACGACAGTGCCGCACACACCAGGGACGGCCCCAGGCTGCTGCGCACCGCCACCAACAGCACGGCGGCAAGAAACACCAGCGAGATGTTCGGCAGCGCCAACGCACTGGACACGGCCCAGGCCACTGCGGCAGCGGCGAGGGTCGCCACCACCGCCAAGGCGTAATCGAACCACACCAACCCGCGCACCTCCGGCAGGCGTGGCGGTGCAGGCATGTCATCGCTGTCGAGGACGTTGATTTCCAAGCCGCGGGCATTGCGCAACAGGCGTGCCGCCAAGCCGCCACCGAACAGGCGCCGCCGCCAGCGCATCCGTGACTGCCCCACCAGCACTAAACTGGCACGGCGTTCGGCGGCGTGCTGGATGAGGGTCTTGGCCACTTCCCCGGCGCGCAGCAACACCACTTCCCCGCCCAGCCGCTCTGCCAGTTGCTGGGCGTTTTGCAGGCGCAGGCGCGATTGCTCATCCCGCGCACGGCCGTTGTCGATGTGCACCAGGCTCCAGGGCAAATGCCGACGCTGGGCCACGCGGCAGGCATGGCGCACCAGTCGTTCGGCTTGCGCATCGCCATCCACACCGACCAACAGGCGCCCACGCACCGCCGGCGCAGCCTGGCCGAGTTGGCGATAGCCCTGGGCCAAGTCATCGTCGACGTGGGCGGCGGCAGTTTGCATGGCCAGCTCGCGCAGGGCCATGAGGTTGGTCTGGGTGAAAAATGCATCGATGGCCGCACGCGCCTGTTCGGGCACATACACCTTGCCGTCACGCAAGCGCTCGAGAAGCTCGCGAGACGGCAGGTCGATCAGCAGCAGTTCGTCGGCCTCTTGCAGCACCCAGTCCGGCAGGGTTTCGCGCACGAGCACGCCGGTGATGCCACGCACTTGGTCGTTGAGACTTTCCAGGTGCTGGACGTTGACCGTAGTGAACACGTTGATGCCGGCGGCGAGCAGTTCCTGAATGTCTTGCCAGCGTTTTTCATGACGGCTGCCGGGTGCGTTGCTGTGGGCCAGTTCGTCCACCAGCACCAGCTTTGGCTTGGCGGCGAGCAGGCCGTCGAGGTCCATTTCTTCGAGCATCACGCCACGGTATTCGCTGCGCAACAGCGGTTGTTGCGGCAGGCCGCTGAGCAAGGCTTCGGTCTCGGCGCGGCCGTGGGTTTCAACCACCCCAGCGATCAGACGCACGCCCTGGCGCAGTTGGGTATGGGCCGCCTGGAGCATGGCGTAGGTCTTGCCGACACCGGGCGCGGCGCCGAGGAAAACTTTGAGCCGGCCACGGCCGTCCCGGGGCAGATCGGCTAACAGGGCATCGGCGCGGCCGGCGTCGCTCATGCTCGGGGGTTCCTTCAGGTATTGATAGAGAGTCTTCAAGGCCGCCATCGCGGGCAAGCCCGGCTCCCACAGTGGAATGCAT